>JAUPLE010000191.1 GCA_030837085.1 Acidobacteriota bacterium
TTCGGATAAACCCGGTCAGCGGGCGGCACGAATTTTAGCGGCAAGGATTGAAGATTTCAAGAAAGATGCAAACGCTGCCTGGTTAAATGAAGCAGATTTGCCTGTGGTCGATCAAGGGAAAAACGGGATGAAGGCATTAACACCGATTGAAGAAGAATTATTGAAACAAAGTAAAAACAAAAAAGCACAACGGGAAAGACAAATAAAGAGATTTAAGGTGGTTGGTGTGGTTTTACTAACTTTGTTTATTATAGCAGGTCTTATAGCCGGTTGGCAGTGGCAAGTGGCTTCTATTAGGGCGCGAAAAATCAATATTGATTACCAGGCAGCGCAGGCCCAGTTAAACGTGGAAAAGGATCCCACCACTGCGTTACGTTTAGTTGAAAAAGCCTGGCAATTGGATAAAAATGAAATTACTACAGCGGCTATCTCAAAAATTTACCGGGAGAACAGTTTTTATAAAATTATTGCCCAACTAGAGCAAGAGGTCAAATCAGTGTTCTTTTCCAGGGATGGCCAAACAATTATCGCTGAGTTTGAGAGTGGAAATCAGCGGGCATGGAATTGGCAGGATGGGGAATTACAGGAAATCAAAAGATTTAACGGTGATATAGCTGATAATAAATATCCTAAAAATACACAATTTACCCTAACCAGTACACCGGAAGGTATTGGTCATTTATGGGAGCAAGAAGGAAATAAATTCCGAAATTTAGATTTCATCGGGCATGAAGGCCGAATTTGTCCAGGTTCATATGATATAAGCCCGGATGAAAAATATGTGCTAACCGGTTCTGAAGATAAAACAGCCCGGTTATGGGATTTGCAAGGGAATCCCCTCGAGGTATTCAGGGGACATGAGAGTGCCGTTACATCTGTGGCTATTTCTTCTGACGGCCGGTATATTCTTACCGCTGCCGGGAATACATTACGGTTATGGGAATTAAAGGATAAGGAATTGAAATCGTTTGATGGACACGGCGGTGAAGTCGACTCGGCTGTTTTTTCTTCGGATGGCCAACACCTTCTAATCGGCTCAACAGATGGAACTGTTCGCTTATGGGATTTGCAGGGAAATCAAGTGAAAGAATTCAATGGACAGGGAGCCGCAGCTGCCGGAGTGGCTTTTTCAAAGGAAAAATACATTGCTGCCGGGTTTAAGGATGGCAGTGTTCGGTTATGGGATTTAGCAGGAAAGGAATTATGGAATATTAAACGAAATGGTTTTGAGATATCTGCTGTTGCTTTTTCACCGGATGGTCAAAGGATACTTATCGGTTCGTATGATAAAACAGCCTGGTTATTGGATTTGAATGGAAAAGAGATACAGGTATTTAAAGGGCATAAAAACCGGGTTACTGCCGCTGTTTTTTCCCCGGATGGCAAATATATTCTTACCGGTTCTTATGATAAAACCGCCCGTTTGTGGAATTCAGCCGGAAAAGAGCAGAAGGCCTTTAAAGGTCATAATAATTTCGTCACATCGGTGGCATTTTCTCCGGATGGGAGATACATCCTCACAGGTTCGTTTGATCAAACGGTGCGGTTATGGGATAAGGAAGCAAATGAGTTAATGATTTTTAAAGGTCATGGGAATATAATTCATTCCGTCGCCTTTTCCCCGGGTGGTCAATATATACTAACCGGATCAGCGGATAAAACCGCCTGTTTATGGGATTGTCAAGGAAATCAAATACAGGTATTTAAAGGGCATGAAGGTGCAGTACGTTCTGTGGGGTTCTCCCCGGATGGACGATCTGTTCTCAGCGGTTCCGTTGATGGAACCGTGCGCTTATGGAAAATATACCCATTGGACGAATTTTTGAATTCAGGTGTTTGTGAACGTTTAAGCTCAGAACAATTAAAAAAATATGGGATCGCGGATTAGGAGAACAATTAAATGATCAAGAACAAAAAGATACAATTTGTTATGGTCCTGGTATTCGTTATTATTCTAATTTCGGGAGATGCAATAAATGCCCAAATCCGCCGCGCTCTCCTGGTGGGTATCAATAATTATAAACCGAAGCAAACATTTAAATCACCCTGCCGGGAGGCGTGGTGGAATCTCGAAGGCTGCATCAACGATGTCGATGCCATGCAAGCAATATTGAGTTCGTTACAATTTGGTTTTAAACCCGAAAATATCCATATCTTGAAGAATGAAGAGGCCACCCGCGAAAGAATCTTGACAGATTTAAAAAAATACCTGGTGGATGAAACTTCTCCTGGTGATATATGTTTATTTTACTATTCTGGCCATGGTTCACGAATAAAAAATTCAAAGTCCGATGAACCGGATAAAATGGATGAAACTCTTGTACCGTCCGATTGGTACATGGGAGTTGGCGATATCCGCGATAAAGAATTAAAAAAACTCTATAACCGGGTATTGAATAAAAAAGCGCATCTCACAGTAATCGTGGATGCCTGTCACAGTGGTTCTATTTCACGCGGCATACCGGTTCCCATAAGAAACCGCTCCCTGCCCCCAAACGAATGCGATACAGCGGAACCGCCTGATAACGAAAAATCCCCGGCAGAAAGAGGCGCATTAATATTTTCAGCCGCCCAGGATTTCCAGGCTGCAGGTGAAACAAAAGATGAAAATAAGAATTGGCACGGTTTGTTTACCTGGGCTTTTCTTAAGGTATTACAAAGCATTCCCATGGATGAGCCCGCTCAAAATGTGCTGTTAAAAGTAAAAGCCATTATGCAAAGTGAAGGCAAATTACAAGAACCGAACCTGGAAGGATTGCCGGGGAAAACCAGGGGTTCAATTTGGGGAAATCTAACGCAAGAACGCGATGTACCAGGACCGTTGAAAGTAGCTGTTTCCTATGTTCAAAAA
>JAUPLE010000192.1 GCA_030837085.1 Acidobacteriota bacterium
AGCACCAGTCATAGATAAATTTAAACCTCTCCCCACTATGATTTTGATCTATTACCAATCGAATGCCAAAACATTTCCCGGAGTCTGTGCCGGCAACCACCAGCGGGTATCCCATCAAATCATCGCCTTCTTTGCATAAGACAAGTAAACGGGTGACGGTATTGGTGTCAACCGGGATATCTTTTATAAAATCTATTTTTATTGGATTGTCAGGGAAACACTCATATATTTTTATCTTTCCATTTTTGCAGGCAGCAGCGATGAAATAGCGACCCCCGGCGGCAAAGGATCGCAAGTCCAATATGGCGGCCTGTTCCGGTAAACCTTCAGCAACCTGTTTGATACTGTGATCGGAAGGGTTTATATAGAATATATCCCCCTGGTTGGATCCTATAAAACACTCATCCCCTTTTTCTTCATCCCAGGGCATTTGGCAGACCGCGGTTCCATAGTTTCTTTCACCCGGGATGCGGAGGCAGCAATCATCCTGCTCATTCACCTCAATTGTATTTGCTGCGGATTCCAGTTCCGAAATGTTTTTTACGATGATTATAGGGTCGGAAAGAAAGATAAAAGCTTTCTCCTTCCCCATATAGAGATTGTTAATCTTCAGAACGATATCCGGTCCAGGCCTGATTTTTTTATATTCTAGTACGAGACGTTTATTATCAATCGATTTGAAATCGGCCAGGAATAGTTTACCCTTCGAGGTGGGAATAATGAAATTCTCATTCTTGAATGGTTTCAGGGGAACGAAGCGGGTAATTTCGCCGTCGACATCTTTATCGAATGGGATATGGGCTACCGGGTCATATTGCCGGTCATACAGGATTCCACGATAAACGATAGAATCGATCAAATTCTCGGATTTCTCATTATACTCACACAATCCTTTTAGATTTTCAGATTTTTCCGAATAATTGGCCCCATCCAGGATAAACTTCTTAATATGGGTGTGGTATTCATTAATCGCTTTTTCAAAATCAGGGAGAGGTTTTTTCAGTTGCAATAAAAATCCACTGGCCTTTTGAATCAAATCGGTTCTTTCATTATCGATGATTTTATAGAAAACTCTGGAAAAAGCGTGGGAAAGGGTTAATATGTAAAATGCCCCGATCATACGTTTCATTAAATTCAAAAGGAGTAATTTCACCGCTGTTCGGGAGTATCGGGTGCGGAAGTAATCCAATATTTTTTCGATAATGATTAATATTGGCTCGATGTCCTCTTTTTCAAATATGTCTCTTTTTTCGATTTCAGCGACTATCCGGCCAAAAAGTTCGTGGGCTTCCTTCAACTTCCCTTCGTAATCATATATATCGGTGGGGACTACGGTATGATTTCCCATTCCCAGGTAGCCCCGGTATTTCAAATGTGGGCGGCCATCCGTTTCACCAGGTACAGGAATGGTACAAAGGTTAAAGATTCGGTCCTCGAATTCGATGGATGTGAATTGACCGTCAAATATCATCTCCAGCCTATCTCCTGGGGGGTTCATATCTGTTACATTTTTTATAAAGTGAAGCCTTTTTTTATTATCGGATATAGTAGTCCAACAAAACCCATCAAAGGGAAGACATTTAATGTCGAGCAATTGGTTTGTAAAAACTTTTGAGCAGGTATGGATGTGCCTTTTCCCTTTTTCCTTTTTGAAATAAATGCATATGGCTTTGTTCCCGGTTAGGGTCAGGCACCCGGAAAAATCTTTATAAAAGAGTTTTTCCTTTTCGGCGAATTTCCTGTAATCTGAAAGAGGGATCATCTTTTAAAAAAGTACGCCGTGAATGGTTATTGCTTTCTCCCTTTCCAGTTCTTCTCTGGATATTGGAAAGTTCACCCGATCCATGCCATCAAATTCAAGGCAAAAGATATCCCCCATGGAATTACCGATAAAAAAGTTACATTTCCCATGGGGCATCTCCGGGTCCATATCGACGGCGCATCCACTCAAGGTGTAGGGTAAGTCTAACTGGTATTTTATTTCCCACTTTTTATTATTTAAACCTTCATTCTCGAGCGCTAGTAATTTCCCATTGTCCAGACCGACCCACACTTCAGAGCGAATGATTGTATGGTTCGTATTTATAACGATATGAGGGTAGAAAAAACGGATATAGCTCTTTGTTTCGAAGATGGCTCCTTCTTCCCGACAATTGATTTCATTTCCAGTTACTTCGAGACGGTAAATGAATATTCCTTTATACCGGGCCACTGCAAACAACAAGGCCTGGTTGCCCGGTAAGATTTTATAATCAAGGATATCGATAACCCCGTAAAGATTAATTTCCTTATTGGTTCCCGTTTCACGGTGGTGAATCCAGAACGAACCACTCTTATCACCGTAACATAAAAGGCTGGCTCCCTGTAATTCGATGATTATCATCGATCGTATTTCGTAATTGGCTTTTAAACGCTGATCTTCACGCTTCTCAAAACAATTGTTTTGCAGTAAAATCGCGATCTCTTCAAATTTTTTAAGCGATTCCTCATCAAGCATTCTAACGTCTCCTTCTCAACCGACCGCTGCTTCGCCTGCTGTAAAAACCCATGATTTCGCCTCACATACTCAAAATACATCTCCAGGTTATTTAAGGTTTGATGCTAAGTTATTCAGTAAGAAAAGTCAAGCTTTTTTTAATTTTTAATTAATCTGTATCTAAATCGCAGAGCCTTAGTGGAGTTAAGGACAGACGAAAAAACAACCCCATTCGTAGGGGCAGTCCCCCGTGTCTACCCGCTTCGCCCGATTCCAGATTAAGGAAGCGGAAAAAGGACTAATTGTTAATTGTCAATTGTTAATGATTAATTGTTAACGGTGAATATGAAAATGGCCGTCATAAATCCTTTTTCGCCGGACAGTGAGC
>JAUPLE010000193.1 GCA_030837085.1 Acidobacteriota bacterium
TGGGATTAAAACCATACCCACAGGGTTTCGTTGAAGAGTTTCTACTTTTAAACATATATTCTCCTATAATCTATATATATGCCAGTGTTTCCCCTCTTCCAGGGCTTATCCTGGCGCAACCCCGGTTCAACCCTGGAAAGTATTTACCGCCAGCTTAAACAGAACCGTGACCGTGTTCGATTTTGAGGAATCGAAGTGAAGATGCGAACTGGGCAGGGTTGACAAATAGCTGAAATAATCGTATATTATTGGCGGAGTTAATCATGAAACATAAAAAAATAGTGAAAGACGAAATAGAAAATTTCTTGAAAATGAAAATATACACTGGATCAACAGACGTCATGAAAGAAGAAATAGAAGATTTTTTTAGGATGAAATTCTTTACTGAGCTGACATTGATAAAAGAAAAACTTTCCCTGTTTGAAAAAAAATACAAATCCGATTTTTCTCACTTTGAAACACTCGTAAAAAACGCTGAGGAAGAAAACTTCGAACACTGGGACGACTATATGGAATGGAAGGCATTCCAGTACAAATATAACGAATTGCAAGAAAGAGTGCATCGGGTTTAATGATTGATATATTTAATCTCCTTAAAGAAAGCCCCATCGTCAGGGATGCAGAGATTTTAAGTTTATTACAGGGTGGGAATTTTTATTATTTGAAAATGAAAGCCTTTATTATTAACGGTACACTCCTCTTCATAAAAATTTATCTATCGGACACCGAATATGATTACTCATTTCACTGGCAGGATAATCAGGGGATATTAATTTCCAGGTGGGATAACGCTCCTCATCATTCGGGAATTGGCACGTATCCCCATCATATCCATACACCTATTGGAATAAATGATTCCTATGAAATTACTCTCCAGGATGTGTTGGGACAAATAAAGAAAAAAATAGGGTGAAACCGCGGGTTGTCAAAAACACCCCACCTGCCGCTTCCCTGGATACCCTGGAATATTACTATATCCCCGGTTCAATCCTGGAAAGTATTTACCGCCAACTTAAACGGAACCGTGACCATGTTCGAGTTTGAGGAATTGAAATGAAGAGATAATTGTTAATGATAAAAAATTGGAAAAGAACCTCTAAATCGCGGCGGCTATCATTTTTTCAGTCAAAAAGATCGACAAAAAGCGGCGGCAGGGATTTTTTTCGGTTAAACATTCCATAAATTGCGGCCGCGTGGACTTTTTTTCGGAAAAAACCCCACGCGGAGTGAAATATTCCATTTTTCATCACTTGAAATCGTTTCCGACGACACTGGAGATATCATCCGCGCCAGATAAATATCAGCCGCCTGGCTGGACGCAATCTTTTATCGATTTGCGTGTAAGCCGTCAGAATTGCTCGAATGTTTTGTAGAATTTTGCCCGGCAATCCGCTTTTTTTGGAACTTTCCCGCCAAATCGGAACGGGAAAACTGGAATATCCCCCCATTTATCCATGATAAACGGGAGAATTTAAAAAATTTAAGACCTCTCTCTCAAAAAAATGCTCATCAATTCGCGGCGTTATGCCTCATCCGGGGGATAACAGAAAAAATCCAGGCTTTTCCTTCCCAACTTCTGGGTCTTGTAGCAGTCGAAGTATTTACCTTCAAATTTCAATGTGGAGGGGCGTTCCAATACGATGATGCCGTTATCCTTCAAAATATCCCTTTTATAAATCACTTTCAGGGGATTGGCGTAGTCCAATAGTTCATAAGGAGGGTCCAGGAAAACAATATCAAATTTGAAACCTTCGTTTCCCAACTGGATGACGCTGCGGTTATATTCGCCTTTGATGATCCGGTAATGGTCCGGTGGGATGCCGATTTTATCCAGGTTATGCTTGAGCGCCTTTACCAATTCTCCCAGTTGTTCGATAAAGACCACGTATTCGGCGCCCCGAGAGAGGGCTTCAATGCCGATATTACCGACGCCGGCAAACCCGTCGAGGAATATGGTTTCCCTGATATTCTCCTGCAAGACATCGAAAAAGGAGAGTTTGACTTTAGCCGTGGTGGGCCTGACATCCGGGTGCGTGACGGATTTTAATTTTCTACCTTTGTAAAGACCTGTAAATATTTTAAGCATGTAGAAAGAATACTATGTTTTTCTCCTGCCGTCAAGATGGAAATTATGATGATTGTAAATCTTCTAGTTTAGTTGTGAGGTTTATAATTTCCTGGTTCTTTTTTTTCAGTTCCTCCTGGTGTTCCAGTTTTGACTGGAATTTTTCTTGCATCAGGTCCATTACCTTTTTTTCCAGGTCTTCGATTTGTTGTTTTAGGGCGGCGAAGAATTCGTTGGAATCTTCGAGGCGATTGCCCAGGATTTCGAAGAACCTGGGATAGAATTTACTTTTTACCCGTTCCAGGAGTTCGGAAGATGTGTTCATTAATAGGGCGATATCGATGACGACGCACAGGGTTTTACTAAGGGCGGTAACCGAAGCGGTGCGGGGTCTGCCGGTAAGGGCGGAAATTTCGCCCAGGAAGTGACCGCTGCCTTCGACCGTTTTAATATGTTTCTCTTTTTTTTCGAGCCCGGCAATGATTTCCCTGGTTATTTTCACTTTGCCTTTAATCAGGAGGAAAAGTTTCCGGTCCAGTCTTTTTTCAGTGATGATTTTTTCGTCGGGTTCATAGCTCATAATGGTAATGATATTACCCATTTTCAGCATATCGGCGATATCTTTTTCGTCCAGGTCATTGAAGATAGGCAGACTTTTGATGTATTTTAATTGCTCATGCAGGCGGTCATCCATGATAGATCACGCCTCCAGGAATTCTAAAAATTTATCGGCTGCGGGAATAATCAGGCCTTTTTCGTAACGGGAAATGCTTTGCTGCGTAAGGCCTAATTTTTTACCGAAATCCCGTTGGGTATAACCCGCTTTTTCCCTGGCGATTTTAATGGATACTGCCACTTGCAATTTCCTGTCTATTTTAATTGTTTCAACGATTTCTCCTGCACGGGATTTATAGTCTTCATGAGAAAAATAATCGGAAAGGTCTTTATCAAGAGCAGTTCTTATAACTCCTTCGATAGCTTCTTTAATATTAACTCGTGCTTCTTCCAGGGTTTCCCCGTATGATATTGCTCCTTCGACATTTAGTGAATAAGCCTGATAATACCCTTCCTCATCTTTATAAAACACAGCGATTACTTCAAATGGTTTAATCATTTTTCCTCATAATTGCCAACCTTCCTTTTTCAGAAGTTTAACCAGTTCTTTACCTGTCATCCCATATAGTACATCATATTTGATGTTTAGTCAACTCCAATTTTATTTTTTTTAGAAATACACAAAGAAAGAGAAGAGTGGAGGAGCGGAAGCGAGGAAACCGGGGCTTATTGAAATATAAAAGGCTTTCTGTTAAAATACTATAGAGGTAAAATGGAGGTATATAAACGATGACAGCCTTAAAACGTGAGCTTGAAACGATATGGACACAATTGCGAAGTCAAAAGCCGGGCCGGGCGAATTCTTTAGAAGAAATACATTTGAAAGGGTTAAGGGGAATCAATGATTTGCGTATTCCACTTTCTTTCCCTGTTACTGTCCTGGCCGGGCCAAACGGCTGCGGCAAGTCCACGGTTTTATTTGCACTTGCCAGCGCATATCGGAGTAAGAATTCCGGCAAAAGACCATATACACCCACTGCCCTTTTCCCCGATTTTAGACCTAAAAAAAAAGGAAACGAAAACGCTATCTCCGATGGCATGCCTCCCGTGGAAATCAATTTTTCATATGTTGCAAATAATGAAAGGCTCTCCATGAAGTGGGCCCGAAAAGGAAAGAACTGGAGCCGGAGTTTCTTCGGTAAAAAAGGGGGCAGCCAGCCGGAAAGGGCGCTATATTTACGCACCCTGGCAAATCTCAGCAATCCTTCCGAAGTTCGCAGCGTCCTGCAATTGGCCTACGGGAATTACAATACAGAAATTGTGGACGCCTCCAATATTGCTTTTGCGGAACATATTCTCGGTTATCGGTATGCTAAATTGAGCGTCATTTCCGAAGGTTTAAAAAGTGTACTTTTTGCCGAAAGAGAAAAAGAGGAACTCAATCCCGTTGTACGTTACTCGGAATTTCACATGTCTGCCGGGGAGAGATCAGTACTGCGCTTATCCATGAGCATATCAAAATCACAAGATGCCCTGGTACTTATCGATGAAATCGAAGCCGGCCTGCATCCCTTTATCCAACAATTACTGATGCTGGAGCTCCAGCGGTTGGCTTTAAGGAATCAACTGCAGGTGGTCGTTACCACCCACAGCCCGGTTATTCTTGAAACCGTTCCCCCGGAGGCACGAGTTTTCCTGGAAAGGACTGAAGATAATGTCATACGCAGGGAACCTTACCGGGACATTATTCAAAAGGCGCTTTACGGCCGTTCGCAGGATACGCTTTCCATAATTTGCGAGGATGAAGAAGCGGAAGCATTTATACGGGGAGTGCTGGATTATCTCGGGCCCAAAATCGATTTTCTTCAAAATGATATCCAGGTAGGTAGGGATACGGGAAAAGATCAATTTCCTTCTCATCTCGAGGCTCTTGCTAAATTTAGTAAATTGGATGATATGGTCTTCATACTGGATGGGGATGCCCGGTCATCGAGGGTGGGCTCCAGGATGGAAGCAAGGGCGGAAAGTATGGGGCAGCATGCGAAAGTGCTTTATTTGCCCGGCAATGAAGCCCCAGAGGTTTGGAATTGGGCGATATTGAAAGAGAAGTCCGATATATATGCGTCGTTCTTGGGTTTAACGCCTGAGAATTTGCAGAAGCAATTAAACCACTATGACAATCTATATTCCAGCGCCACCGACACTCCTTCGGCGATTGCAAAAAATAAATTCGTTTCATTAGCCAGGCAGAATGCCCGGGAAGTTATTGAGATCATGCGACACATTGGGAAAACGGAAGCAGGGATGAGGGGCGGTGAAGTATATGAATTTGTAAACCGATTACAGGATATTATCCTGGATTGGCGTTCTTCTAAGAATTAAAAAAGTAGTCCGTGTTTGTCCGTGTTGCTGTTTTGTCCGTGTCTTGAATTTGCGGTTTATTTTTTTACCTTCTTTTTTTTGGTAGATGTACGCTTCTTTTTGACCGGGACTGTTTTCTTCTTAGTCTCCGGCGCCTTGACCGGCGCGGTTACCTTTTCCGGGACCTTTTCCACTGCCTTTTCCATCGCCGATTCCAGTATTACATCCTGGTTTGCCGCTGTCAATTCTTTTATAAATGTCCCTGTTAATTGGCTTACTGCTTTTTCAATGGTTTTCAGCAGCTCCCCGGGCGGCGTAGTGGTTATCTTCTTTTCCGACCAGGTGTAAACCGGGGCCACGATGCGCGTAGACCCGGTCCAATTGGAAAACCATTTGGACAATGTCATATGAACAACTACAATATACAGGTCCGCAGTCGCCACACTCGCTACGCTCGCCGTACCAGCCACACCTGGAACATCAACCGTACCCGAGTCACTTCTTCCAATCGGCACGATATCGATACCAGCCGTCAAGGTAGGAATCACCGTGGTTTTCTCATCCGAGTATTTTTTCATTTTCAGGATTTTCAACTCTGCATTTTGTAGTTGGGTTCCCATTTGCCGGAATATGTTGCGGATATTCTCCCTGTCAATCGGAATGCCGCCTTCTTTTAACTTTGCCAGCGATTCCTCCAGGTTGAATTCTTTGAAAGTTTCCTCACTTCGGTCTTCGTACGCCTCACCATATATAACACCGTTCAATTGCACCGCGGTAATGACATACTGGATACCTTTTAAATTCATATTCCCTAATTCGCTGCCGCTCAAAAACAGCATACCCAGGGAAAATATTATTGTAAAACTGATTATTTTTCTCATTGATGCCTCTATTCCTGGTGGTACTTTTTCTCGATAATAAACGTCACGGGGCCGTTGTTGATGGATTCCACGGCCATCATGGCGCCGAAAACTCCTTTTTCTACCTGGATTTCAGCGGCCAGGTATTCATTGAATTTCTCGTACATTGCTTCGGCTTTGCCGGGGTCCTCGGCATTGGTAAAATCAGGACGCCGACCCTTTTTAATATAAGAGGCCAGGGTAAACTGGGAAATGGAAAGTATAGACCCGCCTACATCTTTGACGTTGAGATTCATTTTATATTCATCGTCGGGGAAGATTCGTAAATTGAGTATCTTCTCGGCCATAAAGGCCAGTTCTTTTTCTGTGTCGCCTTTTTCAATGCCTACATAGGCAAGAAGACCTTTACCGATTTTCCCGACAATAGCGCCCTCTACTTCTACACTGGCGCGATCTACCCGCTGAACAACAATTCTCATGATTTATGTGCTCCTTAACGTGAAACTCCGGCATCTTTTATTATTCGAAAAGTATTCTCTACGATCTTTCAGGGCTAATAATTTCTTTAATAAAACTGTATTTTTCAAAGTCTTTCCTATTTAAAGTAACAAGTCGACTGACACCATAGAATTTCATGGAATGCGCAATTAAATGATCAAAAATACCATACCTCTTAATGTCGAAATGGTTTACACTCCTGAATGCTTCGGTTATAATTTCAATATTCAGAAAATGCAACTCTTGCACAGCCTCCAGTAATATCTTTATATAGTGTTTGGCTTGAGTAGCCGACCATGGGAAAGCTAGCTTCCGGGAATCGGTTATTATTGAAAAAAATTCTGTTAAAACGATCTCATTAATTATTGCTTCTTCCCTGGAAAGAATATTATTAAATATTTCTGACGCTGACCGGTGAAACGGACTTTCAATATCATTTGCATATATAAGAATATTTGTGTCGATATAATACATAATTACATTTCCGGGAAATCATCCCGTGTGTGGGCGTCTTCCCTGCCGATCACTTCTTTATACAATCCTAACTTCGAGGTTGAGCTGATTTGTTTTAACCGGGCGATTGCTTTCCAGCGTTTTTGATTACTCTCGACCATGGATTCGATTTTTATTTTTACTCTCTCCCCAGGATGAAGTTTCTTTTTTATTTTTTCAGCCAGTTTTATCTCATACTTTGCGGTTACTTCAGCCACACAAACCAGATTCATATTCGACCTCCTGATGAAATGTTTTCCTTTACTTTAATATTTTTTCTCGAATTTGTCAACTATTGAAAAATACCAACGCCATACCTCGGCGACAACTCCTGACGGATATACGCCTCCAGGGGATTCTCATATACTCTTTTTAACAACACCGGCGACCCAAAATCGATCATTATATCCTGTCCTTGAATCCCACCAGGTTCCGTTTTCCCGGCGGCAGTATATACCTTCAAAACGACGGAATAATATACGGAATTCCCAACAACTATCGCCGTAATACTATCCGGTCCCAAATTATAATTACTCCAGGACAGGTGATTAATGAAGTTCAAAACATTTTTCACTGACCCGGAAAAAGACAAATTAACATGAGCACCGGTTGACCCCGATACACCCGGTTTGTCCCTGTTGTCGCTTACACGCAAATTCTTGATGCCGTCGCCCCGGGCGCGTTTCTTAATATCATCCGTTACCCGCGTAAAAAACGAAATGAGACCCTCTTTACTCTTCAACGCCGGGACGCGATTTTTCATTTCTGCATCCGCCGCCGCCAGGAACTTGATCTCTTTCTCATCGGGAAAAACAAACGTCTTTTCTGTTTCCCGGGAATTCTCTATTTTGAAGTTCATATCAATTAATTCTCGCTTCCGGTGGTTGATCCCCTCGATAGAGGGAACGAAGTAAAACATGATATAGAGAACAATGGTAAAAAGCAAAACAAAGGTCCAAAA
>JAUPLE010000194.1 GCA_030837085.1 Acidobacteriota bacterium
CCATCCCAAAAAACAATTATGGAAACTTATCATGGGCCGCGCTTTATTAATCGTCAGCGGCCTGTTCTGGGTACTTTTGCTGCTGGGAATCGCGGCCGATTCACACAAAGTCAAATCCGAAGCACTGGAAGTCATCCTGGGCGGCATAATCCTGAGTTTTATCCCCATTGTCATCGGGTTAATATTGGAAATTTCATACCACCGGAAAAAGAAACTTTTCAAAAAACTGACCGCTTCCCAACAAACCATGGTATTGGCGTTTCCCCCGGTGAAACATTTCATTAAAAAACAATTGCAAAAAATATTAAAATATGTCATTATACAGTCTCAATTTTATTTAGGAGGATTTTTATGGACGAAGAAAAGACAACCATAATTGAGAAAGAAGAAGAAAAAGAACAACCTGTTCAAAAAACAAAAAAAACACCGTGGGGTATTATCATCGCCGTTATCGTCGTAATAGCGGCGCTGGTAGTGCTGGGATACCTGCTGTTCCTTAAACCCAAACCCCTGGACGAAGCCGCGGCTAAAATCCAGGAAATGCAAGAACTGACCCAAAAAATCCAGGGACTGGAAACCGATATGAAAAAGAAACAGGATGATATGTTTACCCTGATGAACCAGTACAAACAAAAGACCGGCCAACCGTTCCTGGGAGTTAATCCTTTAAACCTTAACGAAGAAGAACAGAAACTCCTGGAACAAAAAATTAAAGAAGAAAAAGATGTTTCTATCAAATCCCTCCTGGAAGAGATCAATGATAAAAACAAAGAAATGCGGGACCTACAGGAGAAAATAAAAGAAATCGAAGCCCTGCTGCCCGTTCCACATATTGTCAAAGCCGGGGAAACGCATTTCCAGATCGCCCAGGATTTCCTGGTAAAAGAAAAGAACGTCGATAAAAAACAGGCCGCTGAATTGATCGAACGAACCGCACTCTATGATATGCTGGTGCCGGGTTTTAAGGTATATAACTTCTATACCGGCGATGAGTATGGGACCTCCGTGACCCAGGGCACGGCCCCGGTATCTCCCAATACCATTATTCGCCAGGCCAAAAAGAAACTGGTGGATGCCCGCGACGAGGCCATCTCCCAACGGGACAAATTGGCAGAAGATATCAAAACTCTCGAAGAGAGACGCAATGAACTGATCCAACAACTGGATATGCTGGCCAATGAAAAAGCAAACCTGATTAATAAGGTCAGCGAATTAAACGTGCAAGTCAACTCTCTCTTTTACCTGGTGGATACCGAAAGCAGCCTGAAGAAAAAGGGCATCCTCAAAGGCGGTTTCTTACGATCCACCAAGTTGCGCGATGTATCGCCCGAACACTTTGTCACGTCCATGGACCTGCGCACCAACACCGAACTCACCATCTCCGCCTCTGACCTGGGTATCGGTAAAATCAAGAGCGTCACACTCTTCCCCAAACTCTATAAAGCAGGCGCCGACTACAAAGTGGAAATTTCCACGGATAAACAGACCGCTATCTTGATCTTCCTGGATATTGGGAAGTTTAAAAATGAGCGGTTGGTAATCTCTATCGAATAGGAAATAATAACTATTAATTGTCAATTGTTAATTGTTAATTATTTATGAGAAATGCCACACGGAATCGTTGAGAAAATAACCAACGGCGGTTGGGGCCTGGTACGCAGCGATGAAGGTGTGGTGTTTCTGAATTATGTTCTCCCCGGGGAATCGGTCGCCTATCGGGTTAAAGACCGCGCCAGGGGCATCCTCTGGGGAGAACTTTTAGACGTACTTACTCCTTCGGAACACCGTGTCCAGCCGCCGTGCCCCTATTTCGGCCAATGCGGCGGCTGCGTGTTCCAACACATCGATTACCCCTTCCAGGAACAAATCAAACGGCAAATCCTCCTGGACGACCTCAAACGCATTGGCCATTATATACCTGAACCCGCCCTGCCGGATATTATCAAATCCCCTCCCTTTCACAACCGCATCCGCGCCCGCATGAAAGCCCAAAAAAAGGAAAACCCAGCCGAACCGGAAGACGGCCGCATCGGGTTCATCCGCAAAAGTACCAATACCGTCATCCCGATTAACCAATGTTTGCTCTTCCCCGCCCCGGTTAACCGTTTCCTGGAAAAATGGAACACCCTGGCAAAGCCCCCTTTTTTCTTTCAAATGGATATCCTCATGAACCGGGACTCCCAACAAGTGTATATCCATCTTGCTCATCCGCCCTACCCCGGCCATGAGGCGGAAACGGAAGAGAAAGAAGAGATATTGAAACGATTCCCCGAAATTACCTTTTCCTGGCCAGGCAATGATGATGTCGGCGTATCCGCATTAAAAATAAACGATTGGACTTACTATGTTTCCCCGACGGCCTTTTTCCAGGTGAACCCGTTCCAATGGGAGAACATGTTAAACATCGTCGAGTCCTACCTGGAATCGTGCGATACCATCATCGATCTATATTCCGGTGTAGGATTTTTTATTCCCCTGTTGAAAAAATACAGCAAGAAGGTCATCGGGGTAGAGAGTTATGGATATTCATCGGACCTGGCACGGCGGGCCTTTGGGGGCAGCGGCGCCTCCGGCAGCGAATTTTTACGAATCCCGGTAGAGAAGTTCAATTTTCCACGGGCGGATATCGTGGTGGTCGACCCACCCCGTTCCGGTCTTTCAAAAAATGTGATAAATAGTATTATTAAAAAAAAGTATGCAAAGGTTATTTATATATCCTGCTCTTCCGCTTCTTTCAGCCGGGATTTAAAAATCTTGAGAGAGAATGGCTATCAATTGGCTGCATTAAATACCCTCGACCTTTTCCCCCAAACCCCACACCTGGAAACCATCGGGTTATTCGAGTTGTAACAATAATTGTCGCATCAAAATTATCTGATTAATAATAGATAAAATCAAAGATTTTTTGAGCAAAATAACATTTAAATGAGCGATTAGCAACACGCAACGATTTTGCGGATTGTCAAGCCCTGATTATTATGATAATAAAAGAAAGGTCGAATAACTGGGTATAAATCAACGTTTCACAGATACCTCACATTGTCACATTGTCACATTGTCAGACCTGGTTTTTTCAAAACAAATTTTTCCTGGAAAAAGGAATTTGAAATCATGATAGACACATATCGCTTATTAATCGGAAGCATCGGCGACGATTCTCACTCTGTTGGCACGTCACTCCTGGAGATCGCCTTCAGAGAAGCGGGCTTATTTGTAAAAAATATCGGCATTATGAATACCCTGGATGATTTTTTCAACCTGGCCATAGATTTTGATGCGATCCTCATCTCCTGTATGAATGGTCATGTGGACCTTTACCTTAACGATTTTCCCTTTAAGCTGAAGCGATTCCAAACAAAGCAAAACACCCCCAAATTATGGTACCTGGGAGGTAATCTCTCAGTACAGGAAGTCGACGAAAATTTTGTAAGAAAATATCGAAAGCTGGGTTTTGATTTCGTGTCTCCGAAGCCCATCTCTTGTGATGCTATAATGGAAAGACTTAAAAGAGATTTATATAATAAAGGCATCAAAAAAAGGAGAATTCAGCAGCTATTCCCGGACGAAACCATCCGGGTTTCTTCATTAGCCAGCGTCAATGACGCCCCAATGCCGGACCAGGTGTTTTTTGCCGAAAGAGAGCAAGTGCTTGAATCGTGGCCCACAGGCCAAGAAGTCCGTGATGAAGAAGCCGCGGATATAAAGAAAAATCATGCAGCGCCGTTGAAAAATATGCATAATGCTATCGTTCAGAATCAATGCAGCGGGAAACACCCGCTTGTTCAACCCCGTACCGGTGTTGCCCACACGTGCGACGAAATAGATATCTTACTTTATTTAAGAGAACATGGCCTGGATATTTCCTCTATCCAACTGGACGCTGCCAGTCGCAAGAAAATGTATGACAAAGCGCAAGAAGGGGTATTAAGAACCGAAAAAGGAAAAAAGTCATTTTTAAATGGCTACCCTGTTCCTATCCATGGCGTGAAAGGAGTGAAAGAGGTGTTGAATGCCATTGATACCCCTTTCCAGATCAGGGCCGGCTCCCCGGATCACCGTTTGGTATATGAGATCGCATTGGCTGGGGGCGCCAGTTCCCTGGAAGGTGGTTTTATATGTTATCTTTTCCCCTATGATAAGGATACATCCCCGGTGGAAAGCTTGTTTTACTGGAAATATGTGGATAAACTGGCGGATTGGTATTATAAAAAATATGATGTAATCGTCAACCGGGAATATTTTGGGCCCTTGACGTGCTGCCTGGTGGAACCGTCGATCCCTATTTGCATTAATATTGTCCAGGCCATTCTTTCGGCTAAAGCGGGAGTAAAATGCATCAGTGTCGGGTTAGCGGAACAAGGGAACCGTTCCCAGGACATTGCCGCGCTTCGAGTGCTGGACAAAATGACGCGACAGTACCTGGCAAAATACGGGTTTGCCGATTGCACTGTTTCCACTGTGTTTCATCAATACATGGCGGCTTTTCCCAATGATCGCGAAAAAGCCCGGGACTTAATCCTGGATTCGTCCATCACCGGCGCGTTGGCAGGGGCGTCGCGCATCATGACCAAAACACCCGTCGAATCCATTCATATTCCCACAAAGGAAGACAATGCCGAAGGGTTGAAGCTTACCCACACCGGCCTTCTTAAGGCAAAGGATGAAAAAATAAATCAACCGCTGGTAAAGGAAGAGTCGGTCTTACTGGAAAGGGAAGTTTCGGCTCTAATGAAAGCCATTGAAGATTTGGGTAAGGGGTCCATTGCCAGGGGCACCCTGCGGGCCTTTGAAGAAGGGTTATTGGATATCCCGTTCTCTCCCAGTCGTTTCAATAAGAAGCGCCTGATTACAGCAAGGGATTGCGATGGGGCGATTCGTTTCGTAAATCCCGAGTTGCTGCGCTTTGATAATGATATTATCGATTTCCATAAGGAGAAAATTCATCATCGCATGACCCAGCAAAGAACCGGCAAGATATATGAAGTGCTTGACAGCGATTTGACGCGGATATGGAAAAATGATTATGCCCGTTGGCCGCTGGATGGGCATTATGTCCGGTAACCCCCATGCTGCCCCGCGGCGCGGGGGACCTATTTGTAGGACTGTACCGCCCCTCTGCGAGGGGTTCCTATTTGTAGGACTGGGCCACCCGCTTTAACTTTGTGACACCGTCAGGCTCGGCGCCTTATCGAGGGGATTTTCCCATCTCTGCCCCCTCGCATTAACCATTAACCATTAACAATTGACAATTAACCATTATCTCTTTTCCCTTTGAAATTGTAAGTGCACCGTTTGAAAGTTCATGTGGACCATTTGAAATTGTAAGTGCACCATTTGAAAATGTAAGTGCACCATTTGAAATTGCAAGTGCACCATTTGAAAGTTCATGTGGGCCATTTGCACGCGTAAGTGCCTCATTTGCGTCCAAATGCGCAGCGTTCGAATTCGCATGCGCGCTATTGGCGTCTAAATTCGCATCACTTGATTGTAAAATCGCGCCATTTATGTATTTTATCGCATCGCTTGATTGTGATATCGCGCAATTTGTGTATTTATTCGCGGCATTCGTGCAATATGTTGTGCCATTTGCGTATTTTTACGCAGCATTTGTGTATTATTTCGCACCATTTGTGGAATATGTTATGCCATTTGAGTATTATTTCGTACCATCTGTGGAATATTTTGCATCATTTGTGCAATATGTTGTGCCATTTGCATGTTTTTTCGCAGCATTTGTATAGTATTTTGTGCCATTTGCGGAATATGTTATGCCATTTGTGTATTTTTTCGCATCGTTTGCAAATGCGAGGGCACTGTTTGCAAGTGCGAGGGTACCGTTCGTAAGTGCGAGGCCACCGTTCGTACGTGCAAGGGCACCGTTCGTAAGTGCGAGGCCACCGTTCGTACGTGCAAGGGCACCGTTCGTAAATGCGAGGGCACCGTTCGTAAATGCGAGGGCACCGTTTGCATGTGCGAGGGCACCGTTTGCACGTGCGAGGGCACCGTTTGCACGTGCGAGTGGTGTATTAGCAATTACAACGCCAACATTTGCACATACAGGGGGCGTGCCGGGATCCGTAAGGGCCGTAAGTATATATGTATGGGTTTTATTTGTGCTTGCAGGCCCTGTGAGTAACCGCGCCGGCCTCACGTTTGACCGTGCATCCGCCGGGAAAAAATATTCCAGGGATGGGTTTGTATGCACATTCATATTAATGATTCAAAAAAGTCTGTATCGATTACAAGAATTCTTATTCACGGCTATTGACTTCAATTCAATTCCAATATAAAATGCAAATTCAAATGAATCAATTGTAAAAGCTTGTAATATCCATTTAGCATTTTACCTTTCAAGGAGTTTCAATCATGATCAAAGTAAAAAATATCCAGGGAATTTTGTCTTTATTACTGGCGGCGGCATTTTTTTTGGGAATTGCGTCTGCACTGTTAACACTCCCTTTGTATGGGGTCAGCGGCATCTACGACCGCATCGGCATCATCCCGGAACACGGCCTGCACGGCGCCGTCCCGGAAGAAAACA
>JAUPLE010000195.1 GCA_030837085.1 Acidobacteriota bacterium
ACCAGGATATCAAATAATGAATTTATTTCCCGGCATATTTTATCGATTGCCTTTTTGGCGGGTAAATCGGGATTTTTGTATACTTCGCTGTTAATGGTAGAGGCAATGAAAGAGGGGACATCCGCTATCGCATTCTGATCGATAACTACGGATATACTATATTTAGGAATAGAAAAAGAAAGAGTTTTGGTGGTTAATTTTGTAAAGTTGATCTCGGTGGGCATGTAAATAATTTTGGGGCTTTCTGATTTGACCATATCTTCAAACATTGACATTAATTTGAAAATTTCCTCCATCTTGCCTATCTTTTTATGATACTTAGCAATTCTATCCTTTGATAAATTTCTTATTGGTTTGTTTAAAAGTTTTTTTTCATATAAGGTTGAAAGGTCCAATTCGATGAAACTTCCTTTGAATTTTTCGTCAAATTGATCTGTCATTTCCCTGATTGCATCCAGCAGTGTTGTTTTTCCCGTACCATTGACTCCGGCAATCACAACGGTATCCAGTGTTTTCCCATCCGGCCCCGTAAAATCGAAATCCATGGTTCCGAAAAGCGGATGATTCTCTAAATGTACTTTCGCTATTTTCATGTCCCAATGATAGAGGAAACGGTTAAAGAATTCAATACCCTTTCACGTTTTTTCGTACCCTCCGTACCCCTGCCGGGGGCCAAACTTTTGAAAAAGTTTGATCAAAACTTTTATTTAATCCAGTAATTCCTTCTTTCGCAGCAAGCGATTGTAAGTTATGGCAAACCGGTGCGCTTCATCACGTACCCGCTGCAACAACTGCAAGGCTTTACTTTTCCTGCTTAATACCAACGGCTCATCCGCCCCAGGCACATATATCTCCTCGAACTTCTTGGCCAGTGAAATGGTGGGTATGCGGACGCGAAGCGCTTTCAATTCCGCGGTGGCTGCATTCAATTGCCCAATCCCTCCATCGATCAGGATCAAATCGGGTAATTCGGCGTTCTCCTCTTTCAACCGCGTATACCTGCGCCTAACCACTTCTGCTATGGCTGCAAAATCATCCACACTTGTTACGGTTTTTATGCGGTACCGCCGGTAATTGCTTTTATCAGGCAAGGCATTGCGAAACTGCACCATGGACGCTACCATCCCGGTCCCGGAAATATGAGATATGTCGAAACATTCAATAACCTCCGGCGTCTCCTGCATCTTTAAGGCGGCTTTCAAGTCGCGGAGTTTCTCTATATCTCCGAAAAAGGTGATTTCAATATTCTTCATCACCAGGTCCAATAATTGCTTTTTCTCCCCCCGTTGCGGGACTGTTACATGAACGGATTTCCCCGCTTTCAGCTTTAGAAAAGAAACCGCCGAATCTGCCACAGGCTGGGGCACAATCAATTCCGCGGGGACTTTGTTGTCGGAATAATACTGCACCAGGAACTCTTCGAAAAAATCCTCGTCAGTGGGCTCGAATTTGAATACCTGCTTATTCTCCAACGTCCCCCGGTGCACATTGAAAAGCAGGAGATAAACGGTGCTGTTTTTAACAACGTAATGAATAATGTCTTCGTCATACTTGCGGTCCCGCTCCATGTTCTGCCGTTCACGCAACCCCTTTAGCGCCCCGATTTGATCGCGTAAATCCAGTGCATGTTCGAAATTTAATTCTTCGGAAGCTTGTTTCATTTCCCCGGACATTCGTACGATTAATTCTTGTGTGTCCCCTTTTAAAACCTGCCGCGCCTGTTTTATTTTCTCGCCGTAGTTTGTTTCATCGATACGATCGATGCAGGGCGCATGACACAGGTGGATGTGATAGCGTAAACAGGCTTTTTTAGGCAGCCGGGCGCAGGTGCGCAATTTAAAGGTTTTATTTAACACGGCCAGGATATGGTCCCTGGCTGCCGCGGAAACAAAGGGGCCGAACAATTCGCCTTTCCCCGGGACCTGCCGGTCCCGGTGTCCCCTGGCCACTACCAGGCGAGGAAAGGATTCATCGGTCAAGCGGACATAAGCGTATTTCTGGGCTTCTTTTAAATTTATATTGTACCTGGGCCGGTGTTTTTTTATGAGGGTGTTTTCCAATACCAATGCTTCCACTTCGGTATCGGTGATAATAAAATCCACGGCATTGATAGCGTGCACGAGGCCCTGTGTTTTGGCGTCCAATTCTTTTTTCTGGAAATAGCTTTTGACACGCTTTTTTAGATTTTTGGCCTTGCCGACATAGATTACCTTGCCGGCGTCGTCGGAAAAGATATAACAACCGGGATTATCCGGTACGCCGGATAGATCGATCATCTCCCGGTGTTTATTTATATTGTCGCTCATTGGCGTCGATGATTAAATATTTGTTTCAGAAAGGCGCCGGTTTTACTTTCTTCGATTTCCGCTACCTGACGGGGTGCGCCCTGGGCTACAACCCGGCCTCCGTCGTCGCCGCCTTCCGGGCCGAGGTCAATGATATGATCAGCGGATTTTATGACATCCGGGTTATGCTCGATCACTACCACGGTATTGCCTTTATCCACGAGATCGTTCAGTACTTTAATCAGTTTTTTGACGTCATGGAAATGAAGCCCGGTGGTGGGTTCATCCAGGAGGTAGAGTGTGCGGCCCGTGGCGCGTTTGGACAGTTCGCGGGTCAATTTGATGCGCTGGGCCTCACCGCCGGAAAGGGTGGTGGAACTCTGACCCAACTTGATATACTCTAATCCTACTAACACCAATAATTCCAATTTCTCCCGGATGGCCGGGATATTTTGAAATACTTCCAACGCCTCCTCTACGGTCATATCCAGTATTTCGGCAATGTTTTTATTTTTGAAGCGAATTAGCAGGGTTTCTTTGTTGTAACGCTTGCCTTTGCATTCTTCGCACTCGACGTAGACATCGGGGAGGAAGTTCATTTCGATTTTAATGACGCCGTCGCCGGAACAGGCTTCGCAGCGGCCGCCCTTGACATTAAACGAGAAACGCCCGGGTTTGAATCCTTTCATTTTGGCTTCGGCGGTTTCAGCGAAGATGGAACGGATTTCGTCGAACACTTTGGTATAGGTGGCGGGGTTGCTGCGGGGGGTTTTGCCGATGGGGCTCTGGTCGATGACAATTACTTTATCTATGGGACTGTCGAGTAAAATGTCATGATGCGCTCCGGCCCTGATTTTGGAATTATGTAACTGGCGCATCATTCCTTTAAAGAGTATTTCGTTCACCAGGGTGGATTTGCCGCTGCCGGACACACCGGTGACAAGGGTAAGCAAACCGATGGGGAAATTCACATTGATATTTTTTAGGTTATTTTCACTGCAGCCTGTCAGTCGAATGTATTGGCCTGATTTTCTCAGCGCCGCGGGTTCCGGGATAGACAATTTCCCGGACAGGTATTGCCCGGTCAGGGATTTGGGATTCCGTTCGATCTGGGTTGGCGTGCCTTTTGCCACGACTTTGCCGCCGTGGAGCCCCGCGCCCGGTCCCATGTCGATCACGTAATCGGCTTTGCGGATGGTGTCCTCGTCATGCTCCACCACGATCAGGGTATTGCCGATATCGCGCAGTCTGTGGAGCGTATCGATCAGGCGGTGGTTATCGCTCTGGTGCAAGCCGATGGAGGGTTCATCCAGGATATACAATACGCCCATGAGATTGGAACCGATTTGGGTGGCCAGGCGGATACGCTGCGCCTCACCGCCGGAAAGGGTGCCGGCGCTGCGGGAAAGGGTTAAATAATTCAACCCGACTTTATCCAGGAATTGTAACCGCGCCTTGATCTCTTTTAGAATTTGTCTGGCGATCTGGGCTTCCTTTTCGGTTAGATTGAGGTCATTGAAAAATTCGATGCACTTTTTAATCGAGAGGTCCGTGACTTCGATAATGGATTTTCCGTTGAGCTTTACGGCCAGGACTTTATCTTTCAGTCGTTTGCCGGAGCAGGCGGGGCAGGGGGAGACGCGCATGAATTTTTCCAGTTCCCTGCGCCGGTAATCGGATTGTGTTTGTTTATATAACCGTTCCGATTGGGGCATCAGGCCTTCCCATTCTCCTATGTGTGACCAATTGGCGTCGCCGTTTTTCATGCTCATGCTGAAGCGGATTCGTTCTTTTGAACCGTACATCAGGACGTTATATTGTTTTTCCGTCAGGTCTTTTATGGGTGTAAAGACATCGAAACCGAAATGTTTGGCGACGATGCCGACGTATTGGCCGCGCCAGCCGTCCACGGCGTTCCTGTAGATAACCAGCGCCCCGTCGGCGATGCACAGGTTTTTGTCCGGGATAATGAGGTCGGGGTCGAAATCCATTTTAATGCCCAGGCCGGTACAGGTTTCGCATGCGCCGAAGGGGCTGTTAAAAGAGAACATGCGGGGTTGGAGTTCTTCGAACACGATTCCGCATTCGGGGCAGCTCATTTCCGAGGAAAAGATATGTTCGTTATTATCTTTATCCAGTACGATCAGGAGTCCTTTGGATTTGAGTAGGGCGTTTTCGCAGGCTTCGGTCAGCCGGGAGATATCTGTGGTTTTGACCCGGTCCATGACGATTTCGATATCGTGTTTTTTATATCGTTCCAGGGTGATTTTTTCATCGGAGCGATAGATAGTTTTATTGACCCGGACGCGGGAGTAGCCTTCTTTATTGAGGTCGGTAATGAGTTTTTCATAGGTTCCTTTTTTTTGCCGGATGATGGGGGCGAGGATGGTGACGGAGTCGGTCATTTCTTCGGATATACGTTCAGCGATTCGTTGGGGGGATTGGGCTTCGATTTTGATATGATGGGTAGGGCAGTAGGGGATGCCGATGCGGGCGAACAGCAGCCGCAGGTAATCGTAGATTTCGGTTACAGTGCCGACGGTGCTGCGGGGGTTTTTGCTGGTGGTTCTTTGTTCGATGGAGATGGCGGGAGATAAGCCTTCGATGCTGTCCACATCGGGTTTATGCATGAGTTCCAAGAATTGGCGGGCGTAAGCGGACAGGGATTCGACGTAACGGCGTTGGCCTTCGGCGTAGAGTGTATCGAAAGCCAGGGTTGATTTTCCACTGCCGGATAGGCCGGTGATAACGATGAATTTATCGCGCGGTAGTTCGATGTCTATATTTTGTAAATTATGTTCTCGGGCGCCTTTAATAATTATATTCTTCATGATTTTTTGTTTGTCCTTTTCAATTAGAATCTCTTGAATGATTTTTAATTGTAGTTACTATTTATATCAGAATCTCCCGATAAAGTAAATATCAAAATTAAAAATCGAGGAGCCCACAGAACACACGGAAGACACAGAAGAGGTTATTATAGAAGTTTTGGGAGGTGTCGGAACCCTTTTTCAAAAGGGTTCTGACCCGCCGGAGGCAGCAACCATTTCCGCCAGGGCAAGGCCATCTAAGAATATCGCCTCCGCTTGATTATCCGTGGTCCGGTATCCCAAGCTGA
>JAUPLE010000196.1 GCA_030837085.1 Acidobacteriota bacterium
CCTTCCGGGTCGCCAGAGTCGGGAACCAGGATCAGGTCCTGGGCCTGGAATAGGTCCGGCCGTTTCTCCAGCACATAATCGACGCCGAAGCCGGAACCGGTTTCTTCATCCGCCACGAACAACAGTCCGACATTGTATTCGGGCTGAAGATTCATATCTTGCAGCATTTTAACCGCCAGTAAGGAAGAAACGATTGCCTGTTGATTGTCTTCCGTACCGCGGCCAAAGAGTTTCCCGTCTTTTTCCGCGACTTTATAGGGATCGCTGTTCCACCCGGTATCTCCCGGGGGAACAATATCCATATGGGCCATGATCCAGGTGGTTTTTGCTCCTGATTTCCCGTTTATCTTGTAAATCAAGTTCGGGCGGTATTTGGCAGGGACGCGCTCATCCGGGGCATTGATTTCTTCAAGGGAATCATAGGCGATATTCATATCCCGGATGAGTTGTTTTAAATATTCCGCTTTTTTGGCTTCTCCTTCGCCATTGCTTTCGGGGCCAATGGCCGGGATAGCGGTTAATCCCGTTTGAACCTGGATAATAAAATCCCGGTAACGGTCATTTACTTCTTGTTGAGTGGGTATTGCTTGTTGTGTCATTAAAAACCTCCTTTTTATTAAAAAATGCCTTCGGCGACCAGGGAAACTTTTTGAAAAAAGGTTCCCTGGACCTTCCAAAAACTTTTATTAGTTTTTCGTAGGTAAGAATGAATACTTCTCACTATAAAAAAGCATCTGCTCAGTGAAATCCATGGGGTACTCAACCTTCACATCCACGATTTCGTCGCCCTTCATCACCGGCTCCAACACCGGGCAAATGAAACCGGTATACGGCGCAATTCCCAATTTTGCAAACCGCTCCAATACCTCTTTATGTAATTGGTAATCAACCTTTACACCATAAGTTTCTATCAAATTTTTTGCCGCTTCGTAATCCCCTTCGGATACGATACGCTGGATTTCGCTCAGCATCTTCCCGAAAATGGCCCGTAATTTCTGGTAATCATTAATCACAAAATAAGTTTTATTATTCTTGATTTTCTTTTCAATGACATTTTCGGACTTGCCTAGCTCAAACGCCCATTTGGCAGTTAACTGCCTGCCGCGCATGTGGGACTGTTCAATATTATCCCCTAATTTTATCCGCCTTAGCTGCTGCAAAAAACCATTGCGTATCGCTGCATTATAAGAGACTTTTCCGACATCCAGGGAAGGGATTAAACCCAGTTCTACCATCTTGGGGTCCATAAAATAGTAATAAGCCACCAGGTCGGCCCGGTTTTCTTCAATAATCGACGAATAGTTTTTCAACGTTTCCTTTGGAGTGGCCACCCCTTTTTTAAGCTGGCCGGAGCCATGGCCGATAATTTCATGCATATCTGTTTGAAGCGAATCCTCCAACGCGCCGTATTTGTTATTCAGGTCAATTTCTTCCTGGGAATAGGCGTATTCATCTACCAGCCCTGCTTTTTCAGAGACCTTATCGTAGGCTTCAGAGATATTTCCCAGCGTTACCGATTTAGAGCCATGGACTTTACGAATCCAGTTAGCATTGGGTAAATTAATGCCGAGGGGGGGATTGGGAGATGTGACCCCACCAAGCCCTACCACAGTGATTACTTTACCGCTGACCCCTTTTACCTCTTTTCTTTTATATTCATCCTGGATAGGCGAATGATCTTCAAACCACTGCGCATTCCGGCCCAGGATTTCGACGCGGCGGGTCGCTTCTTCATCTCTAAAAGAAACCACTGATTCGTAACTGGCGCGAAATCCTAAAGGATCGCCGTAAGTTTCAATGAAACCGTTTACCGCATCGATGCGTGAAACCGTGTCCTTTGTCCAGGCAATGCTATATTCATCGAAAGTCTTTAAATCACCGGTTTGATAGAATTTAATCAATAATTCCAGGATATTTTTCTGGACATCGTTCTCTGCTGCACCCGCGGCTTTTTCCAACCAATATACGATTTGCTCGATGGCTTTGCTGTACATCCCGCCGACTTTCCAGACGTTTTCTACTAGTTTACCGTCTTTCTTTTCCAACCGGGAATTCATGCCATAAGAGATGGGGGTGGGATCGTCTTTGTTGATGGTTTTCTTGTAAAACTCTTCCACTTCTTTTTGAGTGACGTCTTTATAAAAATTATTGGCTGAGTGGGTCACCATGTCTACGGTCGGATCCAGGTTGACTCGTTTTGCGTCAATCGTAGGATCGAATATCAGGGGGGTGAGTTGGGCGATCAAATCCTCCACTGTTTCTCCTTCTGCCAGGGGGAAAAGACCGTCGGGTGAGTTTTTGACCAATTGGCTAAAGTATTCTTTGGGGAAATCCGGGATAATTTTATCAGCGGAGTAGTGATGATGAATACCGCTGGAGAACCACACCCGTTTGGTATAGATCATGAATTTTTTAAAATTTTCCGAATCGCGGTCTCCTTTGTAATGTTTTACAATGGTTTCCAGGGTACGCCGGATTTTCAGGTTATGTCTGTAGTCCTGGTCCCAGGTAATATCACGGCCGCTCAATGCGGCCTGGTATAAATAATAGAGCAACTTTTTCTGCTGCAGCGGCAGATTTTCAAATCCCGGGATTTGGAACCTCCCGATGGCCAGGTCGGCGAATTGCTCCACTAAAAATTTGAATTCTTTCGCTTCATCTTGTTTTGGGGCCATAGGCGCCTCTCCTTTTCCACAATTTAAAGATATTGTTCCAAACGCTATAACGAAAATTAAAATGGATACAAACGCTCCTTGTTTCATGTTCATCCTCTCTTTTTGTTTTAATTACTTTATATTTTAAATTCATACCGTTTTGTCCAATTAACATTGTTAAATATACTTCTCAACGGTGATATAGAATTCCTTATAATCGATGGGTTTGGAAATATAATCCGTCATCCCGGCTTCAAGAAACCGTTCTTTGTCGCCTTTTATTGCATGGGCCGTTAAAGCGATTATGGGGATATCTTCCAATTCTTTACATTTACGGATCTCTTTGGTGGCTTCCAGGCCGTCCATTAGCGGCATTTGCACATCCATCAACACCAGATCGAAGCGTTCTTTCAGGCAATAGTCATGATCGATAACAGTATCCACTACTTGCTGCCCGTTTTCCACTGCCCTTACTTCCCAGCCCTTCCGCTCCGCCAGGGCTGTCACCAGTTTCCGGTTGATTTTATTGTCTTCCGCCAGCAAAATTTTTATTTTCTTGTCTTTTACCTTTTCCGAGGAATTCGCTAAAGCGGTTGCAAATACTTCCGGCGGTTGGAGTTGGGCCGCCTCTTTCTCCCTGGTTACCGGAAGTTTCTGGGGATCTTCAAATGTTAGGATAAAATAAAAACAGCTTCCTTCACCCAGCCTGCTTTTTACTTTTATAGTACCCCCCAGGGCCCTGACAATCTCTTTTGAAATCGCCAGGCCCAGGCCGGTTCCACCGAATCGCCGGGTCAAGGAACCATCTACCTGGGTAAAACCATCAAACACACTTTCCAGTTTATCTCCCGGGATGCC
Organism: Acidobacteriota bacterium; assembly: GCA_030837085.1. Taxonomy (GTDB): domain Bacteria; phylum Acidobacteriota; class Aminicenantia; order UBA2199; family UBA2199; genus JAKAGC01. Next base: position 3,513 of record JAUPLE010000196.1, read on the forward strand.
GATGCCTGTATCCTCAACCGAGAAATAAAGCATGATTTTATCCGCATCGCCAGGTCCGGGTTCCCTTTTGACTGTTACCTTCACTTCTCCTTTATCAGTGAACTTTACGGCGTTGTGAGTGAGGTTGACAATCACCTGGCGCAGGCGGCTGCTGTCGCCTATTACCCGCTCCGGGACCCCCGGTGTAATATGACAGTTCAAGGAAATACCTTTCTCTACCGCGGCAGCAGTAAATGTCGCTACCGCCGTTTTTAACAGTAAGGGTAAATCGAAAACCTCGGTATAAAGTGTTACCTTCCCGGCTTCGATTTTCGAGAAATCCAGGACGGCATTTACAATATCCATCAGCGTATCCCCGGAATGTTTTGCCATTTCCAGGTACTCCCGGTGCTGGGGGTTTAGTTCCATGGTAAGCAATAAATCGATCATTCCCATGATGCCGTTTAAAGGGGTGCGAATTTCGTGGCTCATATTGGCAAGGAATTGATCTTTGGCCCGGTTGGCGCTTTCGGCCTCTTCCCGCGCCTGGTTCAAACGGAAGGTCCGCTCCTCGATAATCTTCTCCAGGTTCTGGCGGATAATATTGACTTCCAGGGCCGCATTATTATAATTCATGGAAGAGGAAACCAGTTCTTTATATGCATATGAGGGAAACAAAAATCCCCTGTTCCCTTCATTTCCTTCCTCTTGTTTTCCATCACACAATTGCCAGGTAGAATCATTGAGTTCCCCCAGGAATATGTTTAAAGAGTTTAATAGTATCGAGATATTAAAGCCGATGGAAATTATACTTTGAAGGATAAAGAGCGTCACCGCCAATAATGATTTGTTCCCGGTCATAATATATTGGGCCAGGACCCCCATAGTCAATATTATAAAAGCGAGAGCGAAATAGAAAAGCTGTTTGTAACTGCTGAAATGGATTTTTTTATATTTTATATTTCGATGAAAGATGGCTTCCTGTACTTTTTTCATGGGGGGGCTGATCCAATATCCGGAGATCATATAACCGAAATAACCATTGACCGTGGCGGCAATGAGTCCGCCGATAAAAATAAGAAGGGAGTGGGCGAAAGAATGTATGGTAATGATATTTAGGATTATAACGGCGAAAAGTACCACAAAAGAGCAACCCACCACCACCAGGGCATTGCAAACAGGCATTGTGGACAACACCGCCAGGAGTTCTTCCAATTGGTGGTTATCCAACTTTGAAACCATTTCCCCGGTGGGATCTTTTTCCAATAAACGGTTGATTACGCGGTACTTTTTGAAAAGTCCCGGGAGCCCCAGGCGGTAAAGCAGACCGGATTGGATAAAATATAGGACGGATATGATCCCCGTCGTGACAAATAGATGCTGTGAAAAAGCACGGACTTCACCCGGTAAAAAAACAACATTCCCCATAATAAAATAATATCCATACCACACGGCAAACCAGGCGCCCAGGATGGTATATATGCCGATACCCATCCCAAATGAGCATTTTTTTACAAAAAAGGTAAATATCGTATCGATGATTTTTTTGATCCTGTTTTTTTCTTCGCGGTTCTTCGCTTTTTCAGGGTGTCCCGCCGGGACCTTCGCGGCTATTTTCATGGCAACCTACATTCGGGCGCCAGGTTCTGGGGAGGAATACCGGCAAAAACCTGTTTCACATTATCGACGGTCAACTGCGCCATAGCCATGCGGGCTTTGTAGGTAGCGCTGCCGATATGGGGCGCCAGGACAACATTTTTCAATTTGAGCAACCGTTCCGTTACCGTGGGTTCATGTTCATACACATCCAGCCCGGCGCCGAACAACTCGTTTCTTTCCAGTTTTTCCGCCAGGTAAGCTTCATCTACCAGGTCGCCGCGCGCTGCATTGATAAAAACAGCATCCTTTTTCATCAGGTCCAGCACATCCTTATTAAACAGGCGGCGAATCTCGGGGTAAGAGGGGATATGGAGGCTTACGATATCCGCTTCTTTTACTACTTCGGTAAAAGCTTTGTATTCGTAACCGTATTTCGTTTCCAGTTCCGGTTTCCGGGTCCTGTCATAGTAGATAATGTGCAAGCCGAAACTTGCGGCTCTCAGGGCTGTAGCCTGGCCGATGCGGCCCATGCCGATAATACCCAACGTACTGCCGTCCAATTCTTTGCCCAGCAGGAAATTGGCAGCCCAACCTTTAAATTTTCCTTGCCGGAGCAATTCATCGCCTTCTACCAGGCGGCGGCATACAGCCAGGATCAAAGCCATGGTCAGGTCTGCCGTGGCTTTTGTCAGGACCTCCGGTGTATTGGTAACCGGGATGCCCTTTTTCACTGCATAGGGTACATCGATATTGTTGTACCCCACCGCATAATTGGCAATTATTTTTAAATTAGGGGCCAGGTCTATGATTTCTTTGTCGATTTTATCGGACAAAAAACTGATCAACGCTTCGGTATCCGAATTCTCTTTTAAAATTTCCGGTAGGGTTTTTCCGCTGTCTTCCACGATGATAAGATCAAAGGCCTCTTTCAGTTGCCGGATTGCCTCGTCCTGGTATCTCCGGGTTAAAATGACTTTTCGTTTCAACCAACTTACCTCCACGCTTACTAGGATTAAATATTATACCGGAAAATGAATCAGAAATGCAATTAGTTGGCGATGGTTTTAATAATTAATTCATAAGATTTTATAAATTCTTC
>JAUPLE010000197.1 GCA_030837085.1 Acidobacteriota bacterium
ATATTGGATGCCCCGGCCATGGACTTTTGCCGGGCGTGCTTCTCCGCTTTCCAATTATTGGCCCGGACATACCGGTCACGCTTTGCCTGCTCTTCCATGGTATTTATGGATAAAGCATTGGAGATATAGGCATCAGCAGGTTTGACCAGCTTATGCATTTCCATTTCCTGTCCCGCCAATCGGGAAGCAAAAGAAACGAGTAATGCCGCTGCTAACATAAATATGATTGTTTTTTTCATTGTTCCTCCTCTGTATATTTTTAAAGTAATATAGTAATATATTTTGCTTTGAAATGCAAGAAAAAAATAAGCGCCTTCGCGGCCTTACTTTTTACGCAGTATGATAACTTTTAACGGCAGTGCAAAATCCACGGTGACGGTTTGCCCGGACTTTATCGTAATTGTTCGTGAAGTCCCCAGGAACCCGGTTTTACTAACCGAAACCTGGTAAGTTCCCGGCGCCAGGTTCGAAAAAGTATAACCGCCGCTTGGACCGGAAGTAACACTCCCGCGTCCTGCGATCGATATCGTGGCACCGGCTATCGGTTTTCCCGTCCCGGAAGTAATAACCCGGCCGGCCATCCGTCCGTTTATAATGGGCGCCGGTCGAACAACAGGCGGCGGCGGCGGCGCTATCACAACCGTTTTTCCCGGGCGGCGGGGGGCTGGTTTCACAATCACCGGTTTCACTTTTGGATGATGACGCTCCCATATCTTGCGAATGTGAGGGGGAGGTCCTTCCAGTTTGAAGAACAACTTTTCCGTTTTACCCGGTTTAAGTGTTATATCGCAGGAGGAAGTCTTGAATCCCGGTTTTGAAACCAGGACACGGTAGGTTCCAGGCTGGAGGTCTTTGAAGAGATATTTTCCCGAAGTTAGGGTGGATGCCGATATGGCCCGCCAACCCTTCATAATGGTTACTTTTGCGTAGGCGATCGGGCGGTTTTTTTCATCAATGACCTTGCCCCACAGATCCGTGGCAGTGCCATGAACAATAAACGGCGGGAATACCGGCTGTTTTTTGATAATATCCTGTGGGCTAAAGCGAATCGTTTGCACAATACTGGCCCGGGGCCCTACGCTGACGGGCTGCGATTTATTATTATACACGCTCCGCATGACCGTCAACATGTGATTCCCCGGCGGTACTCTCAGGAAAACATATTCTCCCCTGGAATTGGTCCGTACCGCCCCCATATTTCCGAGTTTGACAAGAACCCGCGGCATGGGTTTACCATTGATATCAAGAACCACCCCTTTTATCGTACCGGTTCCTACTATTACCACACCCGGTTTCCCGGCTGAAACATTAACAAGGGATGGCATAACCCGGAGAACGGGTGTTTTGCTTAAAGAGAATTTCGGTTTTAACTCCCAATCGGCGACGGTCGATCGGCCGCTCACCATGTCGACTTTCCCTAGGGCGAGCTTTTTCCCTCCTTTAGAAACAACCAATTCGGTAAGTCTCCCGGCAGGGATTTTGCCAAGGTTATAAAACCCGGAACTGTCGGTGGTGGCGGTAGCGCCGCTTTCAGGATCGGTTACGGTTACGCCTTCCACCGGTTTATCTTCTTCGGTGACGACGCCGCTTACTTCTTCGGTCGATTCCTCTTCAACCGTAGATGCAGAATCGGCGGCGGGTACAGTATCGGCTCCCGGTTCGGCCGCAGCGTCCGCGGCTGCCGCTTCTTCACCTTGCGCGCTCCCGCTGTCGCCTTTGAGGGTGGACCGTAACTCTTGTATTTTTTGAAGGATATTTAACGAATCGTCGAGATAACTACCGATACTGGCGAGTAGGTTCTTCTTTTCCCCGGTCACTGCCTGGGAATCCTGGGCACTTTGCGTTGTTTGCTGGCTGGAGGAAACCTCTTCGGTTACTTGCGTAATAATCAGCCGCAGTTGTTCTTTTTGCTGGTATATATCTTGATCGATGCCGGAGCTATCCTGACCCTGTTCCATGAGGCTTGCTTTGGTATTCAGGGAGGTTTTGAGTTTTTCCAGCGCCTGGGAGAGAGTAGTAAGTTTCTCCGAACTGATTGTGCTGTTGTAGGTAAGTTGTTCGGCCTGGGATATCAGTTGTTGCAAGTCTTCTTCGTCCACCGCAGCATTCGTTTCGGGAGTAGCTTCCTGGGTTTGCTGCGCGCCTTCGGTGGCGATTGGAGTTTCCTGCGCGATAGCGGCCTCGGTCTTTTCCGATTCTTGAGTAGGCGCTGCCACTGCTTCATGAATCGACCCCGCCAATTGCTCGACAGCATTTAAAATCGCCAGTCCCGGGGCAGATTTTTGAAACTCGCCGCCGGGTATATCGATGGCTTCCCAGGGAACCTGGGAAGAAGGATAGATAACTCCCTGGTCGCCCACACCGCTTGCACGTACACTTTTTACGATGTTTGTTTCGCTGGAGATTATTTCAGCATAAAGTTCGACGTTTACCTGTACGCCGGTGTTGGTATTGGCGCAGGAAATGGCCAGGAGACCGCCGCGCACGAGGAAATCAATTCCCTGCTCTTTGCCGTATGCCGCCAATTGTTGGACAGTCATACCCGTGACCGCGGCCGTATTCATTTCCGTACCGATAATGCGCGGTATAAGGTCAGGGTAAGATTTGACCAGCTTTTGCTGCAAGTCCCTGGAGATTCTTGGACCTAATTCCCCCGGTACACCGGTCCCTGATTCATCATGAAAAGCCAATATCCCTACGGAAATTAATTTGGCTTGCATCCCGGTGGTGAAACCGAGGAATAATCCCCCAAAAACAACCACACAAACAATAACGTTTATTATATTAATGTTTTTTGTTTTCATGGTAGTATGGTATTATATCGAATTGAAAAATTCAATAGATTTTTGTTCTAATCTAAAAATTTTCCTGCTCCGTGTCTTTTAAGCAGTCCGTCTTTACGGTGTAAAGACACGTCCACATGTGAAGGCCATAAAAAGTTTGGCCACCAGGTCACTAAGGATTTGCCCTAAAACGGACATTATTAAACAATATCGGGCAGACACTTGAAAAAAATTTCCCCATCCGTATAATTAACTCTTAGTTGAATAACATACTACCGGGAATTCCCGCGAGAGGACACATGAATATTAATTGGAACGATCCTTATGTAATCGGTGTCATTGGTTCGATTGTCGGTACAGTGTTCTTTGCCATCTTCGTATTTTTTTTAAAAAGGATGGTTAAATCCGGCCGTGGTTTTTTCCAGTTTCTACGGCAGGGCATGAATGAAAAAACGGGCCTGGATATTTATTTAAATACCCTTGAGGAACAGACCCTCCGTGTTACCCATCCCTGGATGAAAGAAGAACAGAAACTGACCGATATTTTGGTGCCGGTTTATTTTGAAACCGATAAAATGTCCAGGCGGGAAGAATTGGAGCTTTTCTTAGCACGGATGTACCGTAAGAACCCAGCGCTGCGCCTGGTGATTACAGGCAAACCGGGAAGCGGGAAAACAATTGCCATGCGTGTCATTGCCAGGTCTTTCCGCTACCTGGAAACGGAAATCCAACCGGTCCCGGTTTTAATGACCTTTTCCGACATTAAAGGGATGAGCGACCCGGAGAAACTGGAATGTTTGATTATCGAGAAATTAAAGTTCTACCAATTCCACCAGGGAAAAAATGATAATAGTACCGTGGAACGGTTTGTTAAAGAGAATCTCTATACCGGGAAGCTATTTTTGCTTTTCGATGGCTATGACGAGCTCGATAAATCGGACCGAGAAACGGCCGCCAAGTTATTAAGGACCTTCCTGGGTACGAATTCTCTTATCCCGACTGCTATTTCCGCCCGTACCGCGGTTTACGAAAGCGAACCGGTTTTCGATTCATTGAGACCGTGCAAAATAAGTATGGCGCCCTTTACCCCCTTTGCCATCCTCAAGTTTCTATCGCTGTGGAGGTTTGAGGGAAATAAATCCGCGCAAGCTTTGTTTGAAATGATAAACGGGAAAGCCCATCTCTCCGAATTGGCTTCCAACCCATTAATGTTGACTATTATCGTATTTCTTTATTCGCTGCCCAAATATACGCTGCCGGATAATCGCGTGGAGTTTTATGAGCAGTGTACGCGGGCCTTACTGGAAGAATGGGACCGGAGCAAGGACTTAATCCGGGCTAACCGGTACGAATCGCATCAAAAGATTGCCGTGCTCAACCGGATCGCGTTTCAGCATGTGAGTACAGTGGGTATCGATGATGAATTGATCCGGGAAGAGACTATTCACATGGTTTCACGGGAAGAGATGGCCCGCTTAAGCCTGCGTGTCGAGGAATACCCCCAGATGAAGAACGAAATCGTGGAAAATTCGGGGTTGCTGCAAAAAATTCCGCCGACGGATTATCGTTTCCCGCACCGGACCTTTATGGAATTCTTTGCCGCTTCATTCATCGAAAAAGAAAAGAATGCGCAGGATATGCTGGCTCTCTATTATTCGGACCCCACCAAGTGGAAAGAGGTATTATTGCTTTACCTGG
>JAUPLE010000198.1 GCA_030837085.1 Acidobacteriota bacterium
ACGGCCAGTAAGAAGCCGGAAAAGGTCGTTGACATACCGGCCAGCGTGGTCATCCTTACCCGGGCGGATATCGAAAAATACGGGTACCAGACGCTGGCGGAAGTTTTGGAAAATATCCCGGGATTATACTCCACTGATGATTATCTCAACAGAAATTTTGGCGTACGCGGCTTCTGGACGGTTATCCCCCAGAGGAATATCATTATTCTCGTCAACGGCGTCACCCAGACCGATGGCCTGACCTCCGGTAATATGCTTCAGTATATCAACCTGCCGGTGGAAGCCATCGATAGGATCGAGGTGGTAAGGGGCCCCATGTCGGTGATGTACGGCACCGGCGCTTTTTTCGGCGTTATCAACATTAAAACCAATTTGGTGCAATCCTACAAACCCCTCAACCTGGTATCCGCCTCCGTGGGATCAGAACAATCATATAGACTTTTTACCCGCGCCTCGGGCAAAGAAAGGGATTTTCAATATTCCTTTAACGCCTCTTATTTCCATACCGATGGGCTGGATATCCCGTATACGGACATCGGGGATAAGGAAACCCTGGCCCTGTGGGGTATTAACCCTGGCGATCGGACCGCCGGCCAGTTAGAAAACTCGGAAAAATACTTCAACTTTTCAGGACAATTCAAGGGTTTTTCTTTTGATTCCAGCTTTACCGAGGCCGACAGAGGAACTATTAATCTATTACCTTCTATACGCGACAAACAAGGCAACGGCACGATACAAAAAACCAGGGTTGTGAGAGTAGTTTTCGGATATAAGAAGGAGTTTTCACAAAAAGTAACCCTGGATACCCGATTCGGTTATTATATGAATAGGGAAGTATTTGATTACAAATGGTTGTTTTCGAATTTTTTGGGCACTCTGAACGATGAATCCCGCGCCTATAATGCAGAAATAAACCTGTTTCTCTATCCCTCTTCCCGGTTAGAGATTACGGCCGGTCTGAATTACCGTAAAATCCTGGAAATCAAGAACGAAGCAAATGCCCCAGCCATAGGCGTTACTTTATGGACGTTTTCCCTGGACAAAGGGGAATCTGCCGTGACCCAGGCTTTGTTCACCCAGGTGGATTACAAAATATCACCGAAATTAAAAATCGTTGCCGGCGCTCGATGGGAACAGTCACCTGCCTATAAAATGCAGTGGAAGCAAGGGCACGTTGAAACATCCGATTATTCTATAAGTACAATCGATTATTCTTATACTAAAACGGAATTCATCCCGCGTTTGGCTCTCATTTATAACCTCGACAGTCGGAATGTGTTTAAAATGCTCTATGGCAAGGCCATCAACCGGCCAGCGTTTTTCCAGATGGCCGAGGATGTATATTTCGACCCCGATATCGAGCCGAATCTTGAAAAACTTGAACCGGAAATCATTCAAACCCTGGAATTGAATTACCTGGGACAGTTTTCATCGGAATTTTCAGTGAGCGCCAGTATTTTCAGGAACATGCTGGACCGCCTGATTTTTAGAACCTTGATCGTCAAAGTTAATGACAAAGGCGAAAAAGTCTATAAATCTTATTTCGCAAACGTAGGAAAAATGGACACTACCGGCGTTGAAGTGACGGTCCAGGCCAACCCCCTGGATAATTTCTCTTTCGAATTAAGCGGCACCTACCAGGATACAAAGGATAAACGGCTTGAGGTTAAGAATCCCCCGGGCTACTCCCCCCATTTCCTGGGTTATTTCAAGGCCGCTTATTCCTTCAATTCCCGGATATCACTGGCCGTAACCGGGAATTATGTGGGTCCTATGGAATCCTATTATGATGTTACCCTGGATCCGCCGGCCCGTTTAGGCGAAAATGTGGACGGTTATTTCCTGCTGGGAGCCAACTTGAGAATCAAGAAACTATTTAAGACAGGATGGTATTTAGACCTCCGGGGTTCCAACTTGCTGGACCAAAAAATCCATTATCCCACCACCTCCAATAACTACCTCTTTGCTTCTAAAGGTACGATTGGCAGGGGCATCTCTTTTCTCTTAACCCTGGGTTGGAAATTTTAGACGCCTCTTTATATAGAATGATGAATGATGAATGATGAATTACCCCTAATTCGCGTGTCTTCGCGTTCTTAGCGGCTATTTTTACGGCAGCCGGAAGGCAATTCTTTTTATTTTGCACTTGAAAAATAAGAAAATTTCAGTTATACTTACAGCGATGGGCAACAAAAATTTTTACCATAACACCGAACGCATCGGTAAGAAGGTAAAGTTTTACATTCCCGGATCGTGCAAAAATAAATAGGAAGGTTGATGCCATGTCACTGGAAGCCTACTGGCTAGAAAAATTTAGCGGGAACATTGAAAAAAAAAGTTTCCCTTTTGACCATAAAGCGCCGGTTATGAATGAACGCCGGATCGAGCGTAATACCGACAGACTTCCCGGAGAAATTTATTCCCGGTTACTGGCCGTGACCCGGAATTCAAACCTCCAATTATATAAACTCCTGGTTTCCGGGGTGGTCCTGCTGCTGCGGGAATATACCGGCGGCGGGTATGGGGATGTCATCGTTGGTGAGCCTGTACGCCGTGAGGATGATGAACGGATTAATACGGCGCTGGCCCTCAAATGCTCTTTCGATCAAACCGCAACCTTTAAAGAATTTTTTCTACAGGCGGCGCAAGTTATTGACGCCGCTTATGCTCATAGAAGATACCCCATGCATTTATTGCTCTGGCATTTAAACTTGTTATATGCCGAAGAAGAGTCTCCCCTGTTCGATGTGACTGTTTCGCTGGACAACCTCCATGATAAC
>JAUPLE010000020.1 GCA_030837085.1 Acidobacteriota bacterium
AAAAATTGGAATCGGAATTGGAGAAAAAATTGGAATCGAAATTGGCGAAAAAAGAGGAGAAAAAAAGGGAAAACTCAAAACAGCCAGGACACTGATAAAGAAAGGAATCAACATAGAGATTATTGCAGAAGCGACCGGTTTTCCTAAAAAGAGACTTGAAAAATTAGCTGAAACGATTCATTAGCAGAGTTTTCCCGTGACTGTCACATAATTAGTTTGAGAATTTCCCTTAAAATGTTCGGAGGGGGATAATGATTTTCCATATATGTGTCCCTTTCCCCCCGCAAAAACTTTTTAATTTTTACCTATCTATTGAAAATCTATTGGGTTTCCCTTATAATAAGAACCCAGGTACAATTGATTGATTGACATATTGCTCATTCTGGAAGCGATATGATATTGTGAGGATAAGTATTAAAAATGGAAATCGAAAAGCTTGACCTCAGTTCGATGAATATTGTCGAGGAGCAAAAGGCAAAGTTGAAAAAGCTTTTTCCCGAAGTGTTTACAGAGGGGAGGAAGATCGACTTTGAGCGGTTGAAAGCGACGTTGGGGGAAGATGTGGATTCCGGCAAGGAGCGATATGGAATGAATTGGCCGGGAAAGGGAGAATGTTTCAAAACGATTCAGCAGCCGTCGATTGCCACGTTGGTCCCGTGCCCGGAAGAGAGCGTCAACTTTGATACCACTGAAAACCTTTTTATCGAAGGGGATAATCTTGAGGTTTTGAAACTCCTGCAAAAGTCTTACCTGGGTAAAATCAAGATGATTTACATCGATCCGCCGTATAATACGGGCAATGAATTCATTTATCCCGACAACTATACGGAAAGTCTTGAAACGTATTTGAGTTACACGGGGCAGATCGATGATGAAGGGCGGAAGTTCAGCACCAATACGGAAACCGAAGGGCGGTTTCACAGTAAATGGTTAAATATGATGTATCCCCGGCTCTTCCTGGCGAAAAACCTTTTACGGGATGATGGAGTAATCTTCATTTCTATCGATGATAATGAAGTGGATAACCTCAAGAAAGTTTGTAATGAGATATTTGGGGAAGAAAACTATAAAGGAACAATTGTCAGAGCAACAGGACAAACAACAGGGCAAGATAGTGGTGGCTTAGGTCAATCATTTGATTATATTTTTGTCTATTCTAAAAATATTGCAACAGAACTTTCTGGTTTACCATTGAGTGATGATGATTTAAAACGGTATGAGGAAGAAGATGAAAAAGGTAAATATGCATTATGGCAATTAAGAAAAACAGGTAGTAATGATAGAAGAGAAGATAGACCAACTATGTTTTTTAAAATAAAAGACCCAGATGGCGAGGATGTTTTGCCAATTGGACCTACAGGATATGAAAGTTGTTGGCGATTTGATCGGAAAGGTTATGAAAAATTATTGAAAGAGAATTATATAGTATGGAAAAAAAGAATTAGAAATGAAAAAGAGCATTGGTGGCCTTATGTAAAAACATATCTCCTGGGAAAGACAAAAAGGCCATCTCCTTTATGGACAGACATTGAAGGAAGTAAAAAAGCAAGTATTGATCTCAGAGATTTAATGAATAATAAAATATTTGACAATCCAAAACCGATTCAATTAATATCAAAAATAATTCAAATACTATCAGAGCTAAATAATAATACTGAAATCGTTCTGGATTTTTTTGCCGGTTCTTGTACGACGGCCCATGCAGTTCTTGATTTGAATCAAGAAGATAATGGAAATCGTAAGTTCATTTGTGTTCAACTTCCCGAACCGACAGACCCCAACAGTGAAGCCTTTAAAGCCGGTTATAAAACCATTGCCGGTATCGGCAAAGAACGCATCCGGCGCGTGATTAAGAAGATTAATGATGAGAACAAAGGCAAATTGAAATTTGAGGAGAATTCAATCGACCTGGGTTTCAAAGTCTTCAAACTTGCCCCTTCCAATATCAAAGCATGGAATGCAAATGTTGAAAAAAACCCTGAAGCAGTCCAACAACAACTTTTCGATTATATCGATCATATCAGCCACGTCTCCAGGGAAGAAGCCCTCCTTTACGAAATCCTTTTGAAGAGCGGTTTTGAATTATCCACAAAAGTGGAAAAACTGGACCTTGCCGGGAAAGCAGTTTATAATGTTGCGGAGGGGGGCATCCTGGTATGCCTGGAAAAGAACCTGACCAAAGATCTATTTCGCGCCATTGCCGAAAAAAGACCCGCACGATGCGTATGCCTGGACAGGGGCTTTCAAAATGACGACCAACTGAAAACCAACGCCGTTCAAACAATGAAAGACAAAGGCGTTGAATTCAGAACGGTGTAGCGATGACGATAAATCATCATTTTAAAATGAGAGGTAATAGAAATGAAAATAGAATCCATAAGGCTTAAAAACTTTAAGGCCTTCCAGGATGTGGAAATAAAAAATATTCCACGCTTTTGCGTCCTGGTAGGCGCCAATGGAACAGGTAAATCCACCTTGTTCCAGCTTTTTGGTTTCCTTAAGGATGCGTTTCACACAAACCTCCATACCGCCTTTACAATACTGGGCGGCAGCAAAGGAATCCAAGAGGTCCGAAGCCGGGGTCAAAACGATAATATTGAAATCGAACTTAAATTCAGGGAAAAACCCACGGAGCCATTGATTACCTATTCATTATCCATCAGCGAAGAAAACGGATATCCCATCATAGACCGTGAGGTCCTGGAATACCGCCGGGGAAGCAGCGGGCAACCGTGGCACTTCCTGGATTTTAATAAAGGCAAAGGATTCGCCGTAACCAATGAACTGGATGATGTTAAAGATGCGAATCAACTAAAACGGGAAGAACAGGTTCTCAAATCGAAAGATATTCTTGCCATAAAAGGGCTCGCTCAATTCGAGCGCTTCCCTGCCGTTAAAGCATTGGGGGATTTGATGGAAAACTGGCATATATCCGACTTTCATATTACCAAAGCCCGCCCGGAACAAGAATCCGGTTATGCGGAACACCTCTCCAGGGAGGGCGAAAACCTTTCCCTGGTAACGGAATACCTTTCTAAAAAACACCCGGAAATATTCGCCCAAATCCTTGATCGTTTAGCCAAACGAGTTCCCGGCTTAGCGAAAGTAGAAGCCAAAACCACAGAAGAAGGACGGGTGCTGTTGAGATTTACGGATGGCGCTTTTGAAGCCCCATTCC
>JAUPLE010000021.1 GCA_030837085.1 Acidobacteriota bacterium
CCGGCAGGCTTTTTATGCCGATTCCAGGGATACCTGGCAGCAGCCTGAAAAAGTAATGGAGGTAATCGGTATAAGGCAGGGAATGGTGATAGGGGAGCCCGGTGCGGGGAAAGGCTATTTCACCTTCAAATTAGCCCGCAAGGTCGGACCTACCGGCAAAATCTATGCCAATGACATTGACGACAAATGCCTCAGTTCTATCGAAGAACAGGCCCAGGAACAAGGCCTGAAAAATATTGTGACCATAAAGGGAAAAGTGACGGACCCACTTTTCCCTGTTGGTCAAATGGACATGGTATTTATGTCGTATGTAGTTCACGATCTTGCGAAACCGGTGGAGTTTTTAAAGAATTTAAAACCCGCGTTTAAGCCAGGGGCGTCATTGGTTATCCTTGAGCAGGACCCCGGGAAACACAAAGAGGGGCTTGGGCATTTTTTCCTGCAGGAGAAGTTGGTGGAAGTTGTTAAAAGCGCCGGTTACACGCTGGTGAAAACAGAAACCTTTTTGCCCAGGGATAATATTTATATATTCCGTATATGATAATAAGCCCGCGAAACACGCAAAATACGCCAAAAAAAGGTAATTAGTAAAGGGGCAGACACGCAGGTCTGCCCCTACTTCGCGTGTCTTCGCGTTCTTCGCGGCTAACTTTTTGCTTGCTATTTTTCCGTTTACATCAACTGCAAAAAGTGGTAAACTACACTCTTAAAAATCAGAGGAGAAACAATGCCTATCTATGAATATAAATGCAACCGCTGCGGCGAGATCAGTGAAATCCTATTAAAAAGAACGAATGCCGATGTCGTATGTCCCCGATGTGATTCCAGTGATTTAACCAAATTAATATCCGCGCCTGGGGCCGTGATGGTGAAGGGGGCGTCATCTTCGTCAGCCGATGCAGCGCCGGTGTGTCCCAATCGGCATCGTTGTGGGATGGACTGTCCTGGCGGTCATTAAATAGCCGCAAGAAACCCGAAAAGAGAGAGTCCACAGATTACACTGATTGGCACGGATTTTTTCAAAACTAACCCTGCCCCCTGAATCCTGACCCTTCCGTGGGTCGCCGTTCTGAGCAATTAGGTAGCAGGCGTAACGGGTAAGCATGATATCATCGATTTGGCGTTCTGCTCCTGAACCGATTTTGACCATTTTGCTGACGTCAGCAAAATGGTTCGTTAGAGTCTATCCAAAAAGGTATCGCGCGGGGCGCAAATTGGTAGGGAACCGGCACCGCCTGTTCCTTCAAATAAATGGGAACGCTTTTAATTATGAACATTCCCCAATTTTCTGAAATGAATTTCCGGTATCACTCCCAAAGCTCTGCCAATTTTCCTTAAAAAAGAAAGAGTCAAATTAGTATACTCACCGGATTCCAACCTGGCAATAGAAGGTTGCGATGTCCCGGCCAGTTCTGCCAATTGTCGTTGAGTCAACCCGGATTTTTTTCTTAAGCGGATGATTTCACCAGCCAATTCGTACTCTTCCGCTAATGCATCATACTCCTTCCTGAATTCGGTATCCTTTAATTGCTTGTTCAGCAATACCTCAGAATTTATTGTTTTTAACTTCGGCATATTATTCCTCCTTAAAGCGATTCATCAACCCGATGGCATATTCAATCTGATTTCGATCTGTCTTATTTGATTTTTTCGAATAGCCTGAGGTGATGACATAAATTTTATCTTTCCAGTGGAAATAGAATAACCGGCATATGTCGCTGCCCAACTTAATCCTTAGCTCGTATAAATCTTTTTGGCCTTTGATTTTTTTAGAATGGGGTCCAGGAAGAAAGTATCCATATTCTTTCAGTAGACCTATTGTGCGCTGTATTTTGGCTTGCATCTTGACAGGCAGTGAGATTATAAAATCAACCGCCTCTTCTAATAATTCCACTTCATATTTCATAATATTAGAATATACCAATTTTGATATATTTTGTCAATAAAATAATGCTGGTGCTTTGGAAATAAAATTCTTAGCCGCACCTGGATCGGTGGCCCATAATTGTTGTTATCAAGGTCAAGGGCAGATACTGTCTTTCTTCGGCGGCAAATTTGTTTCGGATTTCGAGCTTCGAATTTCGGATTTATTTTTGTCCGTGCCCGTCCGTGTTCGTCTGTGGCTCATTCTTTTTCGTGTTGGGCAGACACGGGAGGGGCCGGTTCGCCCCTTGAAAAATAATATTTTTAGTTATATAATTCTCTTGAAAATAAAAATGTCAATCATATAAGACAAGGAGGTTGCAAAATGTTGGAACTGAATTTAAGAACCACCTCCGGGGATATTTCTTCATTCAAAAAGATTGTTTCGGACGGTATTATAGAGGAAAAGAAAAAAATCGATTATGCTTTAGAAAAGACCAACAGGATTATAAAAGGATATGAAGAAGAGTATAAAATGTCTTCCGAAGACTTTTTAAAGCGTTTTAAAAAGGGTGAAATCGAGGAGGACAATGATACCTTTACCTGGTGGGCCGAATTAAAAGTAAGCAAAGAACTGGAAGAGAAACTCCTGATGGTAGACACAATTGAAATATGTCAATAATATCGGATTACATTTCCCAGGTGAAAAATGCTATCGAGAAACTTCCTTGCGTTCTTGCCGATGAACTCATTATCGACAACAGGGGAGATGTTGTACTCTATTTGAAAGGTACAATCGTTTTCACCAATCAATCTGAGTTTCATTTAAAAGAATATTCTATTTCTGTACCTGAATTCAAGAAGATTGCTTATTCATATCATTACCAGGCGGCAGACAGGAGATTAATTTTTCGATATGATAACGCCGAACATCACCCGGAATTAGAAAATTTTCCTCATCACAAACACGTCGGGGATAAGATATTTTCAATAGAAGAAGCATCGCTAACTGAGGTCCTGGAATTAATAAACGATCTAGTAAAATAATATTTTATGGAAATCGGTCATCAACAATTACGATCAGGAATTCAAGGATGGGCTAATCTGTGACCAATGACAATTTAACACCGCTAACCCCTTTTCATGAACTCAAATGGCACCGGCTGTGCCTTACTTTTCTTTGCAAGAAAAATACTTCTGAAATGAAAAGCCATC
Organism: Acidobacteriota bacterium; assembly: GCA_030837085.1. Taxonomy (GTDB): domain Bacteria; phylum Acidobacteriota; class Aminicenantia; order UBA2199; family UBA2199; genus JAKAGC01. The sequence continues at coordinate 3,079 of JAUPLE010000021.1, forward strand.
CCGTCTCTGTTTTCCAGGCCATTATCAAAGCCGTATGCAGCAGAACCCCGGTATTTTCATCCCTCAAAAACGATGACCTGCCGGTCTTCCATATCAAAGACAAAAAACACTCTTTTAAAATGAACCCCTTCGACCAAATCCGAGTGGATTTCTTCTTTTTCAAGCAGAACAAGGAAGAAATTGCCCACTGGCGGCAAAACCTGGTGGAATACCTGTCAAACCCGGTTTACAGTGAAACAGTCGAAATCCTGACCGCCGGCGAAGTGGAAGACCGGAACTATGCCGGCCTGGCGAAAGAATTGGACAACTTCCCCAGCAAAGGGGAATTATGCCTTGAATTTCTTTCGCCATTACCTTTTAACAGGGAAAAAGGAAAAACCCGGGTATTTATCTCGAAAGATAGATTTATCAAGCTCTTTGAAAGGCGTTTCTCTCTTTTATTCGGCAGGGAAATAACCTATGAATGCGGAGAGGATGATTTTTCAGTGCTTCCCTATTATTGGAAATACACGGAGATCAAGCATTCGTCCCGGTCGCAGCAGGGGAATACGCAATATATTAACGGCACTATTGGAAAACTTTATATCAAAGGAACGTGGAA
>JAUPLE010000199.1 GCA_030837085.1 Acidobacteriota bacterium
AGCGCTTTCATCTGGTTCAAGGTTTCCTGGTCTACCGTGGTCTCTTTCGTGGTCAGGTTCGTCATTGCCGAGGTTTTGATGATCTCCCTGAGCATTTTCTCGAAATTAACACAAGCGCCTTTGTGTTTTAACTGGTTATACAAGTTCACCTTTTCCCCCGGGTCATTTTTAAGATCGAACAACCATCGTTCAGTGACCGCATCCCAATTGGTGCGATCGTTTTTAAGTGGAGCTTTCATAGCAACGATATATTTCAAATCCCCCACCCGGATCATTTTCTTTTCCATTACTCTAACCGAAGTGGCTTCGGAAACCAGGTACTTTTTCCTTTTCTCCCGCGGCAAGCACAGCGACTCCCCCTGCACAAAACCGGGAACCGGGATTTTATAAAATTCCAGGATGGTGGGAACGACATCCACCAGCGAAACGGGGAAATCTACCGGCCCGGGTTTCATGGTGGCCGCGGGGAATTTAATGATTAAAGGAACTCTTATAAATTCCTCGAAAAAATCTTTCCCGTGATAATTATAAAATAACTTTGGGAAATGTTCGGCAAAATGTTCGCCGTGATCGCTGACGACAACCAACATTACATTATCATAAATGCCCAATTGCCGGCATTTGTCGATAAGAATCCCGATATTTTGGTCCACTTCACGGATACCACCGTCATATAACGTCATGCAATCCCCGGCATTGAATAACCCCACCTTGTTTAGGAACCCTCGGTAACTGGCGGCCCGTTTGTTTCTTTTTCCCGGGGCTTTTCCCGGCTGTCGGATGAATGTTAGGTCCTCTTCACTCAAGCGGCCCTTTTCCAGGAAATAATCGCCGTTGTAAGGGGCATGAACCCTCCAGGTATGTATAAAAAAGAAAAAATCCCGGTCTTTATTTAACTCCAGTTCCTCCAGCAGCGGCGCGATTTTTTTCTTGCTATAAAAGGGGTCCCGGTAGATTTTCTTGTCAAAACCATTAGCGAATCCCAGGACATCCGGCAATTTTGCCATTTTCATGGTGCTTATATTGGCGTCATGGGTTTCCAATACCTGGGCAATGGTTTTTATGGATTCATTCATCTGGCGATATTTCTTGTTCCGCACTTCTCCCCAGGATTGGTTAATGCCGTGCCTGGAAGGGAGAACGCCGGTTAAAAGCGACATATGACTGGGCATGGTCCAGCAGCCGTTGGGGTAAGCCTGGGTATAATAGACGGAATCTTTGAGCAGCCGGGATAAATGGGGCGTGGTGTCCCGGGAGTACCCGTACGCGCTCATATGGTCTGCCCGTAATGTATCGATGCTGATGAGGATGACCTGTTTTTTCCCGGGGACGCTTTTTTTACTGCAATTACTAATCGTCACCAACAGCGCTGAAACCAGCAGCAGGATAATCACGGCATTGTTTCTTCCATGATTGTGGCCATTAAATAATAAATGTTTCACTGACACCTCATTTTAAAACCTATTATAATGGAAACCGGCAGGCATTTCAAGAATAGCCGCTAAGAACGCGAAGGACCGCGAAGACAATATGGAAAAACCTTTAATCAAAAGCTTTTGGAGGTCCAGGAACCTTTTCTCGAAAAGGTTCCTGGTCGCCGAAGGCACTTTATTTTCCCACGCAAAATTCGGAAAAGATCTTATTTAGAATATCTTCTGGGGTGATTTTGCCCATTAATTGGCCGATGATATCGATGGCCCGCCGGATATCCTCGGCAATGATCTCTACCTGCGCGGAAGGAACTTCCACCATCCGGCTTACTTGTTGAAGAACGGTTCTCAATTCTTCCAACAACACTTTTTGCCGGCGGTTCACCGTGAAATCACCTTCTTTTCCCCTGGCTTCGGCTGCACACTCCGCTAAGAAACCTGTCACCGCATCGATATTCATATGTTGCTTAACAGACACGTCAATGATTTTTTCACCTTTGAAACGGGCAACCATGGTATCGGTAACACCCGGGGCCCGGATATCGCTTTTATTGGCGATAATTAGTTTCTTCTTTTCCTTAATAAGGTCATAAATCTCTTGATCTGTGTTATCGATGGGGCCGGAAGCATCCAGCATAAAAATGACCGCGTCGCAGGACGCTAATTTTTGCAGGCTGCGGCGAATGCCCTGGGCTTCGATATCATCCTCGGTCCCCCGGTTGATCCCGGCCACGTCCGTAATATCGACGGGGAAACCATCGATATAGAGTTTTTCCCTGATAAAATCCCGCGTCGTACCGGGAGTGGCGGATATAATGGAACGCTCTTCCATCAACAGTGTGTTAAAAAGCGAGGATTTGCCTACATTGACTTTGCCGGCAATCACGACATTCAAACCTTTATCCAACAGGTCGTTAAACCGGGCGTTGGCTAAAAGCGTATCCACCCGTTTGAGAGGTTCTTCCAGGCGACCGGCAATGGAAATCTCAGCCAGGGATGGGTCATCTTCGAATTCGATTTTCGTTTCGATGCGCACGCCCAGGTCGATGAGCAATTCTTTCAATTCTTCCATGAAACGGGATAACCGGCCTTCCAGGCTGCCGAATTTCATGTGGGCATAGTATTTGGAGTTGGCGTTAATCAGTTCATTGACGGATTCTGCCTGGATCAGGTCCATTTTCCCGTTTTTAAAAGCGCGGTAGGTGAATTCACCGGGCAGGGCGTTCCTGACGCTGGTGGAAAAACGCCTGGAAATTAAATTCAAAACCTCTTCCACGAGAAAAGGATTGGAATGGATGGAAATTTCCGCGGCATCTTCGCCGGTGTAACTGTGGGGGGCATGATAAAACACAACGATGCATTCATCGATGCGCCGGTGAAGTTCGTTGTCCCGGACGAAACCATGGTAAGCTTTCCTGGGAGTAATTTTGTCCGGTAATGGTTCGATGATCTCTGCTAAAATGTCTTGCGTGCGGTCCCCTGAAACCCGGATAACTGCAATACCGCCTTTGCCCAACGGTGTGGAAAGCGCGGCAATGGTATCGCTTTCCATATATCCAGGCGCCATGACCTTGTTACTTTTTCCTTATGGTAATCACTTTTTGGAAGCTGTCGCCTTTGCTCTTGGATTCGAGGTCAGAGTATTTGTTGATGGTCATATGAATAATACGTCTCTCAAAAGGGTTCATTTCCTTGAGGCTGATGGGTCTGCCGTTTTTCCTGACGGTGCGGGCATAACGGTGGGCCAGGTTGGTCAATTCAAATTCGCGGTTCTTCCTGAAGCGTTGGCATTCGCAGTAAATTTTCTTGCCGATAATATCCGAATACAACCGATTTAGCAGGTATTGAACCGCGTTCAATAATTTCCCGTTTTGATAGAGCATTAATTTGTAATCTTCACCGTTAAAATCCACGGTCAAAAATCCTTTTCCATTGGAAACATTAAATTGTAGGTCCATATCCATAAGTCTAAGCAGCTCTTTTATAAAACTCGCTAATTGGTTTTCTTCACCGCCTTCGGAAGGCCACGCTTTAATATATATCTCGCGTTGGCTGTGGCCGAAATATTTGGTTTTCTCAGTAATGATTTCATATTTGATTTTATCTTCATGAACATTGAATTCGGCGGAAGCCAGCGAGAGGGCTTCTTTTAAAGAGGTCGAACAGAATTCCTTTATAATGCTCATAGACTTTTCACCCCTTTTTTGCGTTTCAGGATTTTCCTCATTTTATCTTCATCTTTTTTTTCCTGGAAAATTTTCTTATTGATGATGTATTGTTGGCCGATTTGCAAAATGTTGGAAGCGAACCAGTACAATGTCAACCCGCTGGGTAAATTTAAGACAAAGAATGTAATGACCACCGGCATGAGGTACATCATTTTTTGCTGAATTCCGTCCGCGGTGGAGGGCGTCATTTTTTGGATTATAACCTGGGTAATGCCCATCAGGATGGGGAGGATATAATAGGGATCCTTGAGGGAAAGGTCCGTGACCCATAATATCCAGGGTTCATGGCGGACATTGATGCAGGTGCGCAATAAATTAAAGAACCCGAAAAGAATGGGTAATTGGAGCAGCAGGGGCAGGCAGCCGCTGGCCGGGTTGACTTTTTCCCGTTTGTAAAGTTCCATGGTTTCCAGGTTCATTTTTCGCCGTTCTTCCGGGTCGCGCATGTTGCTGTATTTTTTCTTAAGGGCTTTTAGTTTGGGCTGCAAAGTCTGCATTTTAGCCATGGAGACGCTGGAGGTGTAGGTCAAGGGGAATAATATTATTTTCAATAGAACGGTAAATACCACGATGGCCCAGCCGTAATTGGGAACAAATTTATGGACCAGGTTAATCCCCTTCAGCAGGATTTTGGCGATCGTATCCAACCAGCCGTATTCGATAATGATATCCACATCCGGGAAGGACGTTTTCACCATATCAAGGACATCTTCGTCTTTGGGGCCCATATAGACGCTGCCGGGGTTGGTTACTATCATATAGGAATAAAGTTCGGGTACTGATTTTGCGGCGGCTTGTTTTTCTTTACCTTGAAGTTCGGCGGTAGGGGCTATCACCGGAGCTGGGGTTTCTTTCACCACCGAGTACCTGATAGAGGAATCTTTCCTGGAGGTTTGAAACACAACGGCAAAATAGGCCCGTTCAAAGGCTGCCCACAGGAAATTGCCGCCCAATGTGCCTTCGCCTTTTTCAATGGTTTTATCTTTGCTGAGTTCCGTCTTTACTTTTGAAAATTCGATATCTTTCGTATCATTGCCGTCGTAGGCCCTGATTTTCAAATCCATTTGCATGGAGCGCTGGTTGCTGACATTATTTTCCACTTCCGGGCCGAAGACAAAGGGCGCATCCAGGACCTTACCGTCCCTGGTCAATCCATAATCCAGGCCCATAATATAGCTGTTGTTGTAAATCACGAATTTTTTGAATACGGAGATGTTCCCGGCAACATCCTGGTATTTGAACACGATCTCTTTGGCCTGGCCCCCGGTTAGTTTTATATTTATATTTTCAATTCCTTCGAGGGCGAACTTTTGGGTGTTCAATTCCGCATAAATTTTATCATCCCCAAAGGGAGAGAAATAAAAAGGATAAACGCCGAATTTAGCGACTTTTTCCGGCACCAGGTCCAGGGGCTGTTTTTTATCATCCCGGTATTTCTTCAAAATAAGGGATTTGAGACCGGCCCCTTGATTGGTAAATACGGCAATGAACAGATCGGTCTCTACGGTCACTTCTTTTACCTGGGACTCTTTGATATCTTCTTTCACCGGTTCCAGCTTTTTATCTTCCACGACTTCTTTTTTAGTATCTTTCGAGAAAAGTTCCGAAAGGTCGCGGGTGGAGGAACCGGACTCTGCCCCTGTTGTTTGTGTTTGCCCTGGGGTTCCTGGGTCTTTACTCGCCTGGTCGGGACTTTCTACTGTTTGACCCGGCTGAGGTTGGGACACCTGGGGCGTTTTAGGCATAAAAAAATACTGGTAAACCATAATGACGATAATTGATAGTGCGACTGCAAAGATTAATCTTTTTGTATCCATTGTATATTCACCTCGTTCAATTCTATTTTTCCTATCTTTTGTTTTTTCGGAACCGGGTCATAACCGCCGGGATGGAAGGGATGGCATTTTAAAATGCGTTTTCCACCTAATAAAATTCCTTTTAAGACGCCGTGGACCTGGATAGCTTCGTAGGTATACTGGGAACAGGTTGGGAGAAAACGGCAGTGATTCCCTAATAAAGGGGATAGGCCCCACTGGTAAAATCGAATCCATAGTAAAAAAAACTTTTTCACCATTTATATCTACATTCTTTTCTATTTATCCCTGGAATCGTAAGAGCGGTTCATTTTGTGCAGCGCCTGGAGGAATAAGTCTTCCACTTCCCGGACATCGCCTGTATCTTTTTTTGCGAATCTTTCTTTCATCACAATCCAGAGATCGTGTTTTCGTTCGACCAGGTGCTGGTTGGTCCTGAAAAATTCTCTCATTTTTCGTTTAATAAAGTTCCGCTCTACGGAGCTGCCGATTTTCTTTTTTACAGAGACGGCAAAGCGATGGTATCCGCATTCATTCTTCAAAAAGTAAAAAAAAAGAAGCGGTTTTTTATTTTCCTGGCGTTTCTTATCAGTTTTTTAAAATCGTCTTCACGCCGGATTCTCTGGTAAGTCGGGAACTTAAAAGGCATTTTCATTAATTAACGCCGTGGTTCAAATGGTTAGAGCGCCAAACGTTTCCGGCCCTTTCTTCTTCTGCTGCTGAGGACTGCTCTGCCACCTTTGGTGGACATTCTTGACCTGAAACCATGCGTGTTTTTTCGTTTCCTATTGTTTGGTTGAAATGTTCTTTTCACTGCGTTCAACTCCTTTCAATTTGAATTTAAGTTATACTATATACAAAAAAAGAGTTCTTGTCAAGGAAAAACCGCTAAAAAAGTCTCCGGGCAATAAATTTCTGCCCAAATGCCCGGCAGGATTTTTTGTGAAAGACTAGAAAAAAAGGAAGGGTGAACGAGAAGGAGTGGGGAAAAATATGCCTTGAAGAGCGGTTTTGCCTACTTAAACCGGCTAATCGGTATCGATCAAAATTATCTTTACCGGAACAGCCGGGAAATGTCTTTTTAGTCTTTCAATATCATAAATAAGCTGCTCTCCATAGGAAACCCCGGTGGACATTTCTTTGTGAAGAGCATGACAGGGAACGATCTCAATCCCGACATCCGCTTTGTTTTCATTGAAGAAGTATTGAAATTTGGCCATATCATAGAACATAAAAGCATACTTGCCAAATTGAACTTCAACCAATACTTTATTTTTGACAAAATCGATTTGTTTAAATGCACCTGGAATATTTACCGGGTAATTCGGTATTGTAATCGTGTATGTATCCCGCAATTCCTCATAGCCAAGCCGTCTGAAGGATTCCCTGAATTGGTTATTCATATCCAATGGACTGAAGAGTTTCTTGCCTTTCATCGTCTTTTCATTGCTTATCTTAGTTCGCCTGGCTTCGATGGACTCGATAACCTGATAAATCTCTCTCTCATAATCGGGATAGCGTACTTTTAATATTTCCGTCCCACCAAGATGTGAATATTCATGGAGGATTTTCATTTCACACTCTCCCTGTGGAGGTCATTATGAGCATATTCAATAAACAGCAGTGGTTGGGCAAATTCTCTATTCAATTCGATGGTTTTAGGTGGGATGCTTTTTGCTTTCACGTTCGGATCGTAAACAGGCCGTTCCATGGGTCTGACTCTTAATTCTCCTTTTTCAGCAAACGCAATACGCTCTTTTGTAATCGCGTTATATTCACGTTTTATTTCAGCCCCTATTGCTCTCCGCTTGTGCATCAGGGAAGCGATTGCGGTTGAACCCACTCCCATAAAGGGATCAAAAACCCAATCATTTTCATCTGTCATAGACAGGACGAGCCTCTCAATTAACTCAACGGGGAATTGGCAGGGATGGATAGTTTTTTCAACATGATTGGATTTTACATTGGGTATTTCCCAGATATCCGAAGGATTTTTTCCCAGGGGATTCCCGGACAATTCCCCGATATGAGGACCTTTGAAATATTTTTTTGTGGGATATTTTTGAGGTACACGAATCGAATCGAGATTAAATGTATATTGATCGGTTTTAGTAAACCATAGTATTACTTCGTAACGGCCTGAAAACCGCTTTGAGGCATGAAGACCATGCCCGAAATGCCAGATAATTCTATTGCGCAGCTTTAATCCAAACGAGGCAAAGATAGGATATAAAAGGATATCGAGGGGAATGATTGCTCCATTGTCAACCCAATTGCCAACCTGCCAGCAGATACTACCTGTACTTTTTAAGATACTCACACATTTTTCAATTACTTTTCTCTGCTGTGCCAGGTAGTCGTCTAAGATCAGGCGGTTTTCATATTCTTTACCGATATTATAAGGGGGAGAGGTTACAATCAATTGTACAAACTCCGAAGGAATCACAGAAAGAAGGTCAAGGCAGTCTCCTTCATATATTATTGCATCGGCATCTGGGTCAAAAGAACCTGTTATTTTCATTTTCCGCATCCTTCTCAATTATATATTCTAAAGCAATTAATCAGTGATTGCAATAGGTTTTTATTTTTTTGTCCGCTATTCACGGCGGGCTGCCTGAATGAATTTTCTTGCATTTCAAACCTGGAAAGGAGAGCGCCCTGATTGTCCCCTAATCTCTTAACCGGGAATGATTGCGCAGCAGCCGCACTTCCCCGAGCCGCGTGCTTTCGGATTTATTATCGGTAGGGCCAGAGGTCCCGGTCAATAAAGGGGCGAACACTTAATTTTTCCCGGTTTTCAAGACGAAACTTTCTCCTCGGCGTGAAGCAGGAATAACTTCGGTTTTGAGACCAACTTTTTTGGCCGCATCGGCAAACTCCTTGTATTCCTTTTCCATCCCGCCGCTGTGCATGGGAAAAAGCACCTTTGGTTTGAGTTTCTTAACAAAATAGATGTCACCGGTGTTCACCCAACTTCCATCCCTTCGGCAAAAAATCGATATAAACGCTGCATCAATTCTCTTAACAACACCAGCCAGGTAACCGATGTTGCTTTTAAAATGAGGGTTTAATTTCTCGGCAGA
>JAUPLE010000200.1 GCA_030837085.1 Acidobacteriota bacterium
TAAGAAAAGATGCGAAAATGGTCGAATATTTCGAGGTAGTATAATGGGAATCAAAAGCTATAATCCAACAACACCCGGTCAATGAGGAAGAACTGGCTATACATTCGAGGAGTTGACCACAGACAGGCCCTATCGTAAGCTGGTGGTTGCCTTGAATCGACACAGCGGTAGAAACAATATGGGAGAAATCACCATCCGGTTCAGGGGCGGCGGTCATAAACGCAAGTACCGGATCATTGATTTTAAAAGGGACAAGTTCGATGTGCATGGCGTCATCGAAACCATCGAATACGATCCCAACCGGACCCCGCGCATTGCCCTTGTGAAGTATGCCGATGGCGAGCGGAGATATATCCTGGCGCCGTTAGGCATCAAGGTCGGCGACAGTATTATCTCCACCGACAAGGAAGCCGAAATTCTCCCGGGAAATGCCTTACCCTTGAAAAACATTCCCGTCGGCACTATTGTTCACAACATCGAATACAATCCCGGTAGGGGAGGACAGATCGCCCGTACCGCCGGCGCCGCCGCCACCCTTATGGCCAAAGAAGGCAGGTATGCGTTGATCAAAATGCCCTCCGGTGAATTGAGAAAGATCATATTGGAGTGCCGCGCCACCATCGGTCAGTTAGGCAACGTGGAACACAGCAATATAAAAATAGGTAAAGCCGGACGTACCCGGTGGTCGGGCCGACGTCCCCATGTCAGGGGAACCGTTATGAACCCCGTGGATCATCCCCACGGCGGCGGCGAAGGCAAGACCAAATGCGGACGACACCCGGTCACCCCCTGGGGTCAACCCACCAAGGGATATAAAACCAGGAGAAACAAACGAACCAAAAAATTTATCGTTAAAAGGAGAAAGTCGTAAATGGGACGTTCAATAAAAAAAGGCGTATATGTCGCCGAGAAACTTTTGAAAAGAGTTCTGGAGGCCAAGAGTGCCCAGAAACGGGAAGTAATAAAAACCTGGTCCCGTCGGTCCACTGTCCTACCGGAAATGGTGGGGTTGACGCTGGCAATTCACAACGGCAAAAAGTTTATCCCGGTATTTATTTCTGAAAACATGGTGGGATGTAAATTGGGTGAGTTTGCATTGACACGAAATTATAAAGGCCATACATCAAAAGGAAGTAAATAGGATAGGAGGACGCGAATGGCAAGTATAGCAGTTGCAAAAGGAAAGTACCTGAGGATGTCGCCGAGGAAGAGCCGGTTGGTGGTCGATTTGATCAGGGGAAAAGACGCAGGTGAAGCGTTGACTATCCTGAAATTTTCAAAGCGCCACAAAGCAGCCGGCTTAATAACCAAAGTCCTGGATTCAGCTATCGCCAATGCCCAGGTAAAATATCCCAACATCGATGTTGATAAATTGTATGTTTCCGGTGCTCAAGTAGATAAAGCGCCGTATATGAAACGATTCAGACCAGCGCCCCGGGGTAGAGGCGTTTCAATATTAAAACGATATTGTCATATAACCATTCACTTAGGCGAAAGAGAGGAGAAATAATGGGTCAAAAAACACATCCTTACGGATTTAGGTTAGGTTTTAATAAAGGCTGGCTTTCTTTATGGTATGCCAAAGGGAAAAATTATGTGGAACTGTTCCACACTGATATCCAGATCAGGAAATTAGTCAAAGAGAAATATAAACACGCCGGTATCGCCAGTATTGAAATCAAGCGTATTTCAGATACTCTCCGGGTGCAGATCAATACCGCCCGGCCCGGCATTATTATTGGGAAAGGCGGTTCCGGCGTCCAGCAAATCAAGAAATTAATCAAAGACCATACGCGGATGCCGGCGGAAAAAATATTAGTGGATGTCATCGAGATAAAGTATCCCGAAGTGGTTGCCCAATTAATTGCCGAGGGCATCGCTTACCAGATCGAGCGGCGCATATCCTTCCGCAGGGCCATGCGCAAAGCAGTAGACTCTTCCGTAAGAGCCGGGGCCATCGGCATCAAAATACGTGTGGCCGGCCGGTTGGGCGGCGCTGAAATTGCCAGGGCCGAGTGGTACCTGGTGGGCAAACTCCCGCTCCAGACCCTGAAAGCCGATATCGACTACGGCGTCACTGAAGCCAATACCGATTATGGGAAGATCGGCATCAAAGTGTGGGTATACATTAATGACAAAGAGAAGGCGCGGTTTAAGAAACAGGAACCGGAAATTGCCCGAGAAGGAGAATGAGCCATGTTAATGCCCAAGAAAGTCAAACACAGAAAAGAATTTCGCGGAAAACGGCGCGGTGTCGCCACCAAAGGTAACACCCTGGAATTTGGCGATTATGGACTGCAGGTCCTGGAGAATGTCTGGATTACTGCCCGGCAAATCGAAGCCGGTCGTATCGCCATCAACCGGCAGCTTAAAAGAGCGGGCAAATTGTGGATCCGCGTTTTCCCCCGCAAACCCGTCAGCGCCAAACCCATTGAAGTACGTATGGGGAAAGGAAAAGGCGATCCCGAATTCTGGGTTGATGTCGTGAGACGCGGACGCATCATTTATGAACTGGAAGGCGTCTCTGAAGTCGTTGCCAAAGAAGCAATGCAATTAGCGCAGAGGAAGTTCGGCGTTAGAACCAGGTTTGTCACCAGGCATTAGGAAAAATGCAAACCGCGGTACATGAGCATATGACACATGATACGCAATAGGAGTAAGTAGGATGAAGTCAAAAGAAATCAGGTCAATGACGATTGACGAGATAGAGAGCAAACTCACCGAGTTGCAGGACAAACTTTTTAAGCAGAAAATCCAGAAAAAGATGGGGCAATCGGAAAACCCGTTCAAAATCCGGGATACCCGCAGAGATATTGCACGCTTAATAACAATATTAGCTGAGAAAAGAAAAGAGGTCTAACGATGGAAAAACATGAAGTGAAAGAGAAAGAAACAAAAGAAACAGCAAAAAAGAAGGTCGGGACCATATTGATAGGCGAAGTGGTTTCCACCAAGGCCGATAAGACTGTTTCCGTTTATGTGGAACGTATTTTCCAGCACCCGGCATATAAGAAGATTGTCAGAAAAAAGAAGAAATATCTTGTTCATGATGAACAAAACAGATGCAAATCCGGTGATATAGTAAAAATCAAATTGGTAAGACCCATCAGTAAAATGAAGCGGTGGCTGCTGGTTGACATCCTGTCCACTGCGCCGAAGAAAGAAGAAGAGGTGACCCTATGATACAGATGCAAACCCGCTTAAAAGTAGCCGATAATTCAGGCGCTAAAGAGCTCATGTTTATTCGTGCTGTGGGTGGGGGAATCGGCAAGATCGCCAAAGTCGGCGATGTATTCTCCGGCAGCGTTAAAGTAGCCGAACCTAATTCCAAGATAAAAAAGGGGGCCGTCGTTAAGGCAGTAGTGGTGAGAACAAAGAAAGAAGTCAGACGAAAAGACGGTTCCTATATCCGGTTTTCAGATAATGCGGCAGTTATTATCGATAACCAGGGAGAACCCGTGGGGACCCGCGTTTTTGGACCTGTCGCCCGTGAATTAAGGGAAAACAAGTTCATGAAGATTATCTCACTGGCGCCGGAGGTGATTTAAATGAGGAAGATGAAGTTAAAAAAGAACGATACCGTGATCGTTGTACGCGGCAGAAAAGCGGACCGGGGGAAAACCGGCAAAGTAATGAGAATCCTGGCCGATGAGAAGCGAATTGTCGTGGAAAAAGTACATCTCATTAAAGAGTATGTACGCGCTAATCCCCAGAAGAACATTAAAGGTGGAATCGTTGAGCGGGAAGGGGACATCCCCCTGTCCAGTGTTATGTTCTACTGTAAAGAGTGCGAACAGGGCGTTCGGGTCGGCTATAAGTTCAAAGAAATTACCCAACAGAAGCAGCGAGTATGCAGCAAATGCGGCGTCGTTATCGATCAGGAGTAAACCATGAGTCGATTATATGAAAAATATAAAAACACCGTTCGTGAAGAGCTCAAAAAAGAGTTGAACCTGAAAAACATTATGATGGTTCCCAGGATGGAGAAGATCGTTATCAATTCAGGTGTTGGCGAAGCCACCCAGAACATAAAAATACTGGACAAAGTGGTGGAAGAATTGACGACCATTTCAGGCCAGAAACCCGCGGTGCGGCGGGCCAGTAAGTCTATCGCCGCCTTCAGGCTCAGGGCCGGTATGCCCGTCGGCGCTACTGTTACCTTGAGGGGCGCACGGATGTACGAATTCATGGACCGTTTCGTTTCCGTCGTCATGCCCCGTATCAAAGATTTCCGCGGTCTTTCCCCCAAATCCTTTGACGGCAGGGGTAATTATACCGTTGCCATTAAAGACCAACTGGTTTTCCCGGAAATTGATTACAATAAGGTGGAGCGGACCAAAGGATTGTCCATTACCTTTGTTACTTCCGCCAGGACCGATGAAATGGGCCGGGCTTTGTTAAAACACCTGGGCATGCCCTTTAGATAAGAGGAGGAAGGCAGTGGCAAAAACATCAACCATAGCAAAAACAAGAAAGCCGAGAAAGTTCCGCGTGAGATCTCGAGTTCGGTGCCGCATTTGCGGAAGACCACGAGGGGTTTACAGGAAATTTGAATTATGCAGGCTCTGTTTTAGAGAACTGGCGTTAAAAGGTGAAATACCGGGCATCATCAAGGCATCCTGGTAAACTAAGGAGTGAACAGATGAGTCATACAGATCCAATTGCAGATATGTTGACAAGAATAAAGAATGCCATAATGGCTGAAAAAGAAGATGTTGCCGTCCCGTTGTCTAAAATCAAACTGGAAATCGCGAAAATCTTCAAAAGAGAAGGATATATTGCCGATTTTAAGGTAGACAAAACGGCATTTCCTCCCATCATTGATATTGAGCTCAAGTACAGGAGCAAAAACCACAAGAATAATGTTATCGCAGGTGTCGAGAGAATCTCGAAGCCGGGACGGCGTATCTATGCCGGCGCCGAAGGTATACCCAAAGTGTTGGGCGGATTGGGACTTGTTGTTCTCTCCACCAACAAGGGTCTATTAAGCGGTAAAGAATGCGAAAAACACGGCGTCGGCGGCGAAGTATTACTATATGTCTGGTAGCAGCAGAGGAGGCAGCATGTCACGAAAAGCATCGAAACCCATCGAATTCAGTAATGCAGTCAAGATCGATAGAACCGGGGACCTGATAACCATTAAAGGTCCTAAGGGCGAACTGACCGTCGAAGTGAAAGAAGGCATCGAAGTAAAAATAGAAAATAACAAAATCACCGTGGACAGGAAAGAAGAGTCGCGAAAACCTTTCCAGGGCCTGGTCTGGAGCTTGATCAACAATTCCGTCATCGGCGTCACCCAGGGATTTTCTCGGACGCTGCAAGTGGTCGGAAAAGGATGGCGGTCCGGGATTAACGGTGATTTAATCAACCTCCAGGTCGGGTATTCCCACCCGGTGGATTATAAGTTACCCAAAGGCGTCACCGTCACCCAGAAAAACCCCGGTGAGTTTACCTTGCACAGTCATGATAAACAACTGTTAGGCCAGGTATGCGCCAAAATCAAAGCCATCCGGCCGGTGGAACCTTATAAATTGAAAGGTATCCGTATCGAAGGTCAGTTCCTGAGACAAAAAGTAAGAAAGGCGGCAGGCGTATAATATGGTTAAGTGGTTAAGGAATAACGAGTAAGGAGTAACGCATGATTACACCAAAATATGTTATAAAGAAGACAAAAAAGGAAAGAATGAGAAAGTCCATCCGGAAAATTGTTAACGGCACCCCGGAAAAACCCCGGATGATTGTCGTCAGGAGCAATAAATATCTCTATACGCAGGTGTATGATGATACCACCGGTAACGTGCTGGCCAGCGCTTCCACTCTGGAGAAAGATGTCAAAGCCCAATTAAAGAGCACCAAAGATAAAGAAGCTGCCAAAGCCATGGGCAAAACCATCGCGGAACGTCTTAAAAACATCAATATCCTGCAGGTGGTTTTCGACCGGAACACGTATCCTTTTACCGGGCGAATAAAAGTCTTTGCAGATTCTGCAAGAGAAAACGGGATTATATTTTAATGGTTAAAGGAGTATGATTGTGAAGGAACTAGAAAATATCGAAGTATTTGAAGAGGAAGTCATTTCTATCAGGCGCGTCACCAAGGTTGTCAAAGGTGGTAAGAACCTTCGCTTCTCCGCGGCAGTCGTCGTCGGCGATAAAAAAGGTAAAGTCGGGCTGGGCAAAGGAAAAGCCAGGGAAGTCCCCCTGGCCATCAAGAAAGCCGTTGCCAATGCTAAAAGGAACCTGGTGTCGGTTCCTATATTAAATGAGACCATCCCTTTTTACACCGTCGGTAAATTTGGGGCTGCCCGGGTTGTATTGAGACCCGCTTCTCCCGGGACCGGCGTTATCGCCGGGGGTTCCGTACGCGTCATCATGGAACTAGCCGGGATCAGGAATATCCTCACCAAAAGTCTCAAGAGCAAGAATACCTTCACCGTGGCCCATGCCACTATGAAGGGACTGATAAATTTGAGTACCCCGGACGAAATCCGTAAGAAAAGAGATATCTCTGAGGAGGAGTTATGGCAGTAAAAGAAAAGAAAACTGCATATCCGCAGATAAAGATAAAGTTGAAAAAGAGCCTGGCCGGGCGAACCCAAAAACAACGGGCCACTGTTAAAGGCCTGGGCTTAAGAAAAATCGATTCCGAAGTCGTACGGGAAAAACGCCCCGAGATCCTGGGAATGGTCAAAAAAATATATTTTTTGCTCCAGGTTACTGATGTTGAGAACTAGTTTGGAGGTTGGAAAATGATAACACTGGCGAATTTGAAACCCGCGCAAGGTGCGGTAAAAAACAGGAAAAGAGTTGGCCGGGGTCCCGGTTCCGGTTCAGGAAAAACTGCCGGACGCGGCTCTAAGGGCCAAAAATCCAGGAGCGGGTACTCGCAGAGTCGCGCCTTCGAAGGCGGACAGATGCCCATTACGCGGCGCGTACCCAAACGCGGGTTTACCAATATATTTAAAAAAGAATACAATATTATTAATCTCGAATCCATTGAACGCAGCGGATTGGAAGAGATAACCCTGCAAGATTATTTCGAAAAGAGACTGGCGCAGAACGTGGACGCGGAAGTGAAAATCCTCGCGAACGGTAACCTGACACGGAAAGTCAAAATCCATGCCCACAAATTCTCTTCGGCAGCGTTGGAAAAAATCAAGAGCAGTGGAGGCGAAGCAATAATAATTGGAGGAGAAGGCCATTGATTAAATTTATTAGAAACATTTTTGTTATTCCCGAGCTGAGGAAGCGAGTTGTTTTTACCTTCTTGCTGCTGGCAGTTTACCGGATCGGTTCCCAAATCTATACCCCCGGTATCAATATCGAAGCGCTGGAGCAGTTTTTTCAACAGGCCAAAGATACGCTTTTCGGATTCATCGACATGTTCTCCGGCCAGAATATGAGGAAAATGACCATTTTTGCCATCGGTATCATGCCTTACATCAGCGCTTCCATTATATTGCAACTCCTGCAGGTGGTATGGCCTTACCTGGAGAGAATAGCCAAGGAAGGAGAACTGGGAAAGAAAAAAATCACCCAGTATACACGATACGGCACTGTATTTATTGCCATTATCCAATCCTTCGGTATCGCTATACTGCTGGAAGGTTTGAACCCCAGTGGGCTCCCGGTGGTCATTAATCCCGGTTGGGGTTTCCGGTTGTTGACCATTTTAACCATGACTACAGGAACTATTTTTATCATGTGGTTGGGTGAGCAGATCAGTGAGCGGGGCATCGGCAACGGCATTTCCCTCATCATTTTTGCCGGTATCGTCGTGGGCCTCCTGCCTGCCATAGGTGAAACCATAAGCGGCCTCCGGACCGGGGAAATGAACCCGTTAAAACTCGCCATTTTGCTGGTACTGGTGGTGGTGGTAATCGCCTTTATCGTCTATGTAGAAATGGGGCAGCGGCGCATCCCCGTCACTTATGCCAAACGAGTCCAGGGACGCAAGATGCTGGGTGGGCAAAGTACATTCTTGCCCCTCAAGGTCAATACCGGGGGCGTTATCCCTATCATCTTCGCTTCTTCGGTAATCGTATTCCCGGGCACTATTGCCCGGTTGTTCCAAGGCAATGCAATCGCCGATTTCATCGTTGCGCAGTTGGCATTCGGGATGCCCCTTTATGACCTGTTGTACATCGGTAGTATCGTTTTTTTTACCTATTTCTACGTTTCCATCATCTTTAACCCCCAGGACGTATCCGATAATTTGAAAAAGTACGGCGGATTCATACCCGGCATCCGCGCGGGGAAAAACACCGCCGACTACATCGATAATGTGTTGTCCAAGCTGACTTTTATCGGCGCCATTTACCTGGCCCTGGTGGCCCTGATCCCCAACTTCCTCATGGCCGGGTTCCGCGTAGATGCAATTCCCTTCATCGGTGAATGGTTAGCCACCAATTTACCCCGCTGGTTTTATGAGGGCCTCGGCGTGAAGTTCTACTTCGGCGGGACTTCCATCCTGATCGTGGTCGGTGTGGCAATGGATACCGTGCAGCAGATCGAAGCCCAGTTAACTATGAGAAATTATGAAACCTTTTCCCAAAGAGGTAAAGGAAGGATAAGAGGTCGAAGATAATAAGATGAAACGGATCATCCTATTCGGCGCCCCCGGGTGCGGTAAGGGAACGCAGGCAGACGCCCTGGAACAGCAGTACGGTTATAAGAAGATTTCTACCGGCGACCTGGTCCGGGCAGAGGTAGCCGCCCAAACCCCCATCGGCCTGGAAATAAAAACCCTCACCGAAATGGGCCGACTGGCGCCTGATGAAACCATCCTTAAACTATTAAAGAACCGTTTAGCGCAGGGCGACCTGCTAAACGGTTATATACTGGATGGTTTTCCCAGGACCCTGGCGCAAGCCGAAGAATTATCAAGGATGACTGTGGATACTGAAACGGCGATATATTTAAAAATCGTCAATGAAGATGTGGTGGTCGGGCGGTTAACGTCACGGCTCACCTGCAGTCAATGCGGCGCCATATTCAACAGCGTCAGTAACCCCCCGCGGAAGGCTGGACTGTGCGATTTGTGCGGGGGACCTGTGCGCCAGAGGGCCGATGATAACGAAGAAACCGTGCGCAGGCGAATTAACGTTTACCGGGAGCAAACCCAGCCCGTTATCGATTATTATAAACGCCTGGGAAAACTCCACGAGGTTGATGCATCCGGGACTATCGAGGAAGTTTCGGCGGCTATTTCAGGGGTATTGAATTGATCATGTTGAAAACAAACAGCGAACTCAAACTCATGAGAGAAGCCAACCGGATCATTGCCATTATCCTGACCGAAATCGCCGATAAGATCAAACCCGGGGTAAGCACCTTAGAGTTGGATCGATGGGCGGAGCAGCGCCTGGCGTCCATGAATGCCAAACCGGCCTTTAAAGGATACGGGGCTCGTAATGGGCGCAATGGATTCCCTGGCTCCCTGTGCGTGGCCATCAACGAAGAAGTGGTCCACGGCATCCCTTCCAAAGATAGAATCCTGGAGGAGGGTGATATTATCGGCATCGATGTCGGGTCCATTTATAAAGGGTATCATGGCGACGGCGCTTATACATATGCCGTGGGCGAAATTTCCCCTGCGGCCCGGGCGCTGATGAAGTGCTGCGAGGAAGCGCTCTATGTCGGTATCGCCCAGGCCCGGAAAGGGAATAGGGTCAGCGACATTTCCAGCGCCATCGATCACTATGTCACCCCCAGGGGCTATGGTATCGTGAGGGACCTTACCGGGCACGGCATCGGAAGGGACCTCCATGAAGAACCCCAGGTGCTGAATTATATCGATGGTCATAAGGGCCAGAAGTTGAAAGAGAACATGACACTGGCCATCGAACCCATGATTAACGGCGGTACTTACAAAGTTCGCACCCTCAGCGATCAATGGACCGTTGTTACGGAAGACGGTAGTTTGTCGGCTCATTATGAGCATACTGTCTTAATTACGGCAGACGGGCCAGAAATTCTGACCCATGTATGAGTTGATAAGTACGATGATGAGGATATAATGCCAAAAGATAAGAATGTCGTCGAAGCCAAAGGAACTGTCATCGAAACGTTGCCCAATGCATCATTCCTGGTAGAACTGGAACAAAATCATCACCGGATTTATGCTCACCCGTCGGGACGAATGAGACAGAATAATATACGCATTCTACCCGGAGATAAAATATTACTGGAAATATCCCCCTACGATATTAACCGTGGACGGATTATTTACAGGTTCAAGTGATAGATAATGTGTGAACATATGACAGCAATAGTGAATAAGGTTATCATGTTTAGGAGGAAGACGTGAAAGTACGAGCTTCAGTTAAAAAAATTTGTAATAAGTGCAAAGTTATAAAAAGAAAGGGCGTCGTAAGGGTCATCTGCAAAGACCCCAAGCATAAACAACGACAGGGATAATAAGGAGGTTAAATTGGCACGTATAGCAGGAGTTGAAGTACCAAGTAATAAACGGGTAGAGGTTGGGTTGACCTACATCTATGGGATCGGCAGACCTAAGTCGCGTAGTATCCTGGAAAAAGTTAAAGTCGATTTAAACAAAAAAGTAAAAGACCTCAGTCCCGATGAAGTCACCCGCATCAGGAAACACATTGAAGCGGATGAGGTTGTCGAAGGTGATCTGAAAAAGCAGATCAACCAGGATATCAAACGTTTGATGGACATCAATTGTTTTAGGGGCCGACGTCACAAAATGGGACTTCCCGTAAGAGGACAGCGTACCAAAACCAATGCCCGTACAAGAAAAGGTCCCCGCGGTTCCATGATTAAGAAGAAAAAGTAACATGAGTAACATGCGTAACGCGATTAACCTAAAAAGAAGTAACGGAGGAATTTAATGGCAAAGAAAAGGGAAAAGAAACAAGCCCGCAAAAAAGAGAAAAAGGTTGTATCCCATGGCACCATGTACATACATTCTACCTTCAACAACACGGTTATCACCATCGCCGATAAAAGTGGAAATGTGCTGGCCTGGTGTTCCGGTGGAGTGGTAGGATTTAAGGGATCGCGGAAATCCACCCCTTTTGCCGCGCAATTAGCCGCGGAAAAAGTTTTGAAAGATGTTGAGAATTTCGGTCTCCAGACACTGGATATCCGTGTTAAAGGACCCGGCGCCGGAAGGGAAAGTGCCATCCGTTCCGTTGGCGGTACACGGTTTAAAGTGAAATCCATCAAAGATGTGACCCCTATCCCTCACAACGGTTGCAGACCCAAAAAAAAGAGAAGAGTTTAGTATTAGGAGGTAGTCAGTGGGAAAATATACAGGTCCATTGTGTAGATTATGCAGAACTGAAGGAACAAAACTATTTTTAAAAGGAAAACGATGCTTATCCGATAGATGCGGTATCGACCGCAGGAGTTATCCTCCCGGCGCCAAGGGCAAACGCATCACATTTAAAAAGTCCAATTATAAGACCCAGTTGCGGGAGAAACAGAAAGTAAAACGTTTTTACGGCGTCGGCGAGAAACAGTTCAGGATTTTCTTTTATAAAGCCGGCCAGAAGAAGGGTATCACTGGTACCAATCTTTTACAAATGTTGGAATTACGATTGGATAACGTCGTTTATCGGATGAATTTTGCAGCTTCCCGCGCCCATGCCCGGCAGTTGATCCGGCACGGGCATATTACTGTAAACGGGCGCAAGGTTTCCATCCCCTCTTATATACTCAAAGCCCAGGATGAAGTGGCTTTTAAAGCGCAATCATTAAGCAGCGAGAATATCAAAACCATGTTAGAGGATGTCAAAGGTCTGGTGGAAATCCCCGAGTGGCTTATCGTTGACCCTGAGAAACACGTCGGCAAAGTCAACAGCCTTCCCAATAGAGAGGACGTATCGATACCGGTCGAGGAGCATTTAATCGTCGAGTTATATTCTAAATAAGGAATAAGGAGGAGATAATGGAAATAAATTATCAAAGACCTCGTAAATTGGAAATAGAGGAGCTAACTTCCACTTATGGACGCTTTTCGGCAGAGCCTTTTGAGCGAGGTTACGGCACCACTATCGGGATAGCGCTGCGTCGTGTTTTATTATCCTTGATCGAAGGAACCGCCATCAGCGCCGTAAGAATCGAGGGAGTGCTGCATGAGTTCTCCACCATCCCGGGTGTATATGAAGATGTTTTAAATATCATTCTCAACCTGAGAAATATTCCCTTTAAGCTGAATGTCGATGAACCCCGGATGATAAAAATCGAAAAAGAAATCTCCGGCGAAGTCGTGTCCGGCGATATTATCAACGACAGCGATGTCGAAGTCCTGGATAAAAATGTACATATCGCTTACCTGGAAGAAGGGGCCACTTTTAAAGCGGAAATTTTGATCAAAAAAGGGACCGGTTTTAAATTGGCCGAACAGAATTTCGATGACTCGTTATCAGTTGATTTTATCGCGGTAGACGCTAATTTCAGCCCCATTGAAAAAGTCAAATACACCATCCTGCCGGCCAGGGTCGGCAAACAAACCGACTATGAAAAACTGATCCTGGAAGTTTGGACCAACGGCAGTATCTCCCCACAGGAAACTGTTTCCAGGGCAGGAAAGATTTTAAGAGACCACCTGTCCATTTGTCTCAATTACCAGGACAGGGAAAAAGTAATCTCCATTGATGAACAGGAAATCGGGACTGGGATCGAGAATAAATTTGATATCCTGGAACGAAGCGTCGAATCCATGGGATTATCTGTCCGGGCTCTTAAGTGTCTGAAAAAACTGGGCGTTGATTATATCTTCGAACTGATTGAAAAAACGGAACATGAATTGTTGAATTCCAAGAATTTCGGAAAAAAATCACTGGAAGAGATCATTCAAAAATTGAACGAGTATGAGATGGTCTTGGGACAAAAGGTCCCCGATAACATCAAATCCGATCTGGCGCGAAAACTGGCAAAAGAAAAAGAAGACGAAGAAGATGACGAGACCGGGAACGCCAGTATTTCCAAAACCAGGGAACATAAACGGGACAGATGGGAACGGGAAGAAGAAGGGGATGATGATAACGATGACGAAGACGAAGATGAAGAAGAAGAAAATTAA
>JAUPLE010000201.1 GCA_030837085.1 Acidobacteriota bacterium
TCCTACGCCAGGTTACTCTTGCAATTACAGGGCGGTACGTAGTCGTAGCCGGGGGGAAGACAAACTGCGTCACAAGGCACAACGCCGCCTTTCAGTCCCTGGAGATCGCTTTCACTCAACGTCGAAAGATTCGGCATCAAGACATCGGCAGCTTCCAATGTTTTTTCCGGCGTCTCAATGAAATCAAACTTAATTCTAGACATGTTATTCCTCCTTTATTTGTTGATCGGTTTTATTTGTAGTCTTGATATGGTAATGATACTGGAGAAATTCTTTCAGATTACCTTTGCTAATGTGACAGAGATCGATCTGGGCATCCTCGAATTTATTTTTTAACGCAAAGTGGGGACACCGTCCTTCACATATCGGCAGATAAAAGCACCGCTGGCATTTGGGCTCGTCAAAAGGATCGGCGCCGGTCAAATACCGGGTTAATATTTTGCTGTTAAGTCCCCCTTTCTGACTCACGTTACCCACCGCTTTCTCTTTGACGCCGATATCGGTCCAACATTTAAATAAATCTCCATTGGGGGCCACCAGGTAGCTGTTGACATGCCGGGCCATACATTCTTGTTTTGATAAAACAGGGAAAAAATTCAGCCCGGTAATGCCATATTGCTTGAATTGCCGGATCGTAAAATCAGCTTTCATTTGACGGTCCAACAGTTCATCCGGGGCTGAAGAACATGCGCCGAATTTTTCGTTGACGAATCCCGGGTAAATAGTGAATTGGTTTCCCGGATACCTTTTCCTAAGATATTTGTATAATGGCGCATAATCATCTTCGTTCGACCGGTCAATGTTAACGCGAATGACGATGTGGATTGCCAATTGCTTTTGCTTTTCCATCAGGTAATCCAGGTTCTTTTGAATCATGGCAAAAGAATCCTTATTTTTCAAATGGGCACGACGGCGATTGTGAACCTCTTCAAGGCCGTCTATGGTGATATGAACATGCTTAAGCCGAAGCGTATCAAACTGGTCGACTTTATCGGAGTCCATCTCATAGCCGTTGGTAATCAAGCCGGCATAATAGTATTTAAAATCCATTTTTTTGAACCGTTCAGTGAGATGTAAAATACGGTCAAAGGCCAGGAGGGCTTCGCCGCCGTACCAGGTGACATAAAGGTTCTTGCATTCCGTGAAATTTCTTACAAACTCGATGAGTTTATCTTCGATTTCATCGGTCATATAAACCGGTGGACGGCTGGCCTCATAACAATAACTGCAATTGAAGTTACAATCGAGCGTCGGGGCGACGGTAAGGCTCATGCCCGCACGATCATACCTTTTCAGATGCTTGGTCAATTTGACCCGGTAATACTCATCCAGGTCGTTTTCCGTAATGATTTTGGCTTCGATCAACTTTTCCAGCAGCCCGGGGAATTGACTGAAATCGAAAGTTTCAATATTCTTCTTGATTTCTAACATCTGTTTATATCCGTCCCGGTCCAGTTGAACGAAACTATTACTCAATGAATTATATAGAAAATATTCCTCTTTTTCTGAGGGAAACATATAATTATATTTTGACCACTTCATTCTATTTACTCCTTCTTGGTCCATGGCACGTAGTTTTCCGAAGGTGCGCTTAAAATAAAATACAGGTGATGACCCCGCCTATCGTGACTTGAGCGCTTGAGCGCTTGAATGCTTGAACTGTTGAGGCGAGATCATCACCGGGATAATCAATTATCAGTAGGGGAAAGGTTAGGCGTTACGCGTAAACCAGGGTGGTATAGCAATTACAGGGGCCGTAACCGGGGGGAAGACAAACAGCATCACAATCTCGGAGTCCGCCTTTCATTTTCTCGAGATCCGCTTCACTCAGCGTGGATAGATGCGGCATCAACGCATCGGCTGCATCTAAGGTTTTTTCCGGGGATTCAATGAAATTAAACTTGATCTTAGACATTTTATTCCTCCTTTGTTTGTTGAGTTTAGATGTGAGAAAGGGAAACCGGTGAAAATCTTGCCAACTTGCCAACATTTTGGGTTCCCTGATTGTAGAGTTCCCATTATATCCCAAAAGGCCATGAAAGTCAAGGAAAAAATTCCTTGACAAAAATTCCCTCCCGGTGTATTCATACATATATTATATATCGAAATAAAGGACAGCGAATATGAAAAACTTGCGTTACCACCACATCGGCATTCCCAATGTCATCCGGCGTGACCGGGAAGATTATTTTGCACCCGCAAAAATGTTTCATACGAATTTTGATGATAACCCTTACGGCATTGAATGGCTCCGTTTCGAACCCGGCAGTAGTTTACCGGGACTGGTGAGGGAGTATCCCCATATCGCTTTTAAAGTGGATAACCTGGACGCCGCCCTGGAAGGGAAGGAGATATTGATCCAGCCCAACAGTCCCAGCGAAGGGGTGAGAGTCGCTTTTGTGGTGCATAACGGGGCGCCGGTGGAGTTCCTGGAGTACGATGAGTCCCAACAGGTAGTGAATTTCCCCCAAATTGAAACCCAGCGGTTGGTTCTCCGCCAAATAAGGTCGGAAGATGCCGAGGATTTATGGAAGCTGCGCAACAATTCGCAGATTATGGAATTTATGGATATCTCGCCTATGAAGTCTGTCCGGGAAGCATGGGAACAGATCAATTATATTTCCCGTAATTTTATAGAGGAACAAATCCCCATTTGGGCAATTACTTTGAAAGAGGACAGCCACACTGACACTAAAAACAAAATGATCGGCTACGTGGGGTATACCGGCTGGAATAAAAAGCACTACCGGGCAGAAATAGCGTACGTGTTGGAACCCGCCTTTTGGCGTAGGGGATTTATGACTGAAGCCATAGAGGCGGTTCTGAAAATGGGTTTTGGGCAGATGTATCTCCATTCGGTTGAGGCCAATGTCAATCCGACCAATATTGCCTCTATTAAGATACTGGAAAAGTTCAATTTCCGCAGGGAAGCTTATTACAAAGAAAACTTCTATTTCGATGGGAAATTCGTGGACACTGCTATTTATTCGCTGCTTAAACAGGATTTTCCCGGGCCGCGGCTCTGAATCTGCCCCATCCGATATTGTTTAAAAATGTTCGATGACCGTTTTGGGGTAATAACGATCAGTTAGGGGTGTACATCCCGCCTGTCCCCATTCCATTCCCGAAAATTTTGCTGGCCTTGACCCCGGGAAGTTTCCCCAGCGGCCTGGGTCTTCTTACGCCTCACCCGTTAACAATTAGTAATTAACAATTGACAATTAATCATTATCGCCTTTCTCTTTTTCTCCGGCGATAGTTGCGCCTGACGAGCCCCATATATGTCCCGGCAAGGGCGCTGTCGCGCTTAACGGGGACTCCGCCGCGCTTAATAGGAATCATATTGCTCTCGATAAGGACTATGTGTCAACCAATAGCAAACATACGGCGGCGATAGAACGATATATTCCGATAAATAGGAGCCAAACCGGGGAAATTATAAATAATTAATCTTTTTTTGTTTCGCCCTCGCCATTTTCATTTTCTCCAATTCATCCAAAAACTTTTTAATCCGAACAATCTTAACATTACGGTATTCTTTAGAAGGAAAATGGCGAATGTTTTTCGTTACAAGATAAGCTGCATTTCCAGCCACGGCACATTCTAAAAAATGATTGTCAGATCGGTCACGACAAACATTTATCCGTAAACCTGGTTTAATCCACTCTGAATGAGTTTGCAATGTTCTCAATATACGTTCCATTTCAACCTGCCTTGAATCTGGAATTAACCAATCGGCAACGGTGCAATATTCATCCCAAATAGATTCAGTTAGCAGCAATCTAAAATAATCTTCCTCATCAACCAGCCAATCTATCAATTTTGCCGAAGCTCCACGAGAACTCAGTATCGCCGATATGATGTGATTTGTATCGATTACGACGCGTAAAATTTTATCCATCATCTCAGGCTATCTTTTGCCTATATCTTATAACTGCCGGATCGATATCCTATGAATGAATTCCACCCTTTCGACGTATTTCCGAACGGATGGATTCAACATCTTCGCTGAGTTGATCTTTCCACCTGTATTTTTCATGCAATTTCAGCAACGATGTAATGGCTAGTTTTACATTTCCGCTGTAGCTGTTTTGAACAACATCGACAAAATCTTTTTCAATATCTTTTGGTAGGTCTATCGATAACATCGGGCACCTCACTTAAAACACGAATAGCGTACCATAAAGAAATAGAAAAATCAAGTCGCAAATTGTGGAAAAATCAGGGACAAACCGGGGAAAACGCGAAAACCAGGGGGGCACTTTTCGAGAAAAGCGCCCCCCTTTAACCCCCCACAAAAGCTTCTTATTATTTAGACTAGACAAATTCAGAAAAAAGACTCTTGATTGTTACTTAATTTTGGTATATGCTTACTTCTATGAAA
>JAUPLE010000202.1 GCA_030837085.1 Acidobacteriota bacterium
AATGATGAAAAAGGACATTTCCGCTTCATCATAAATGTAGGTGTTTCCCAGGTGTACTTTTAGTAAGGTGGGTTTTAAAATGCCCAGGTCATCCAGGGAGACTTGTTTTATCAATTTAAGCTGCCCTGCCGGTAATTGATAGCTCATACCGAAAAGAAGTACCAGGCAGATACCAAAATAAATTTTCTTTTTTACCATTTTTGTAAGACCTCCTTCATAAACATAAATGAATCACAGCTTACTCTTTGATAATACATCGTTCTTTCTTAATAGATATAGAGCTCAGGGTAATTCCAGTTGTCAAAACAATTGCTATTGCCATCAAAATCAAGGAAACATCCCAGTAAGACACATTTACAGATGGGTTTATTATTTTTCTGATTTGGGTTGTAAAAAAAATGAAGATTAGTAGAAGAGCGGTTGATATCATTCGTCCCCCCTTTGTAAACCAACTAAACAAAACATTCAAAGCGATGAAGGCAAAACTGATAAAGGGGATAGCTATAGATATACAAAAAATAAATGAAGCGGAAAACACCAATAAGGGGTAAAATATGGCAAAGAGTATGATATACCCGGGCAAGATTGATAAGCCGCAGAGAATGATGGATTTTGCCATAACGATTTCAAATATACTGTACTGATAAGCAAAATAGATTTCATGTTTTTCCGTCATGGATTCTTTGTATATAAATTGGGGGAACAGCATAAAGGCAATGATAAAACTAGTCTGAAACAAAAATAATACCAGGAATATTGTGATAAAATTCCCTTGTGAAATAGTAAATAATGTTCTCACTTCACTCAAGGAAAAGAAGGCTACCACAAAATAAATAATATAGAATACCAGTAAATAGCCGATTTTGTTCCTGGCGATCAAAATATCTTTTTTGATAAGCGAGGCGAATCGATTTATATTAATGTTTTTCATTTGAGTGATTATTCCCTTTTCCCGATATGATTTCTATGAATTTTGTTTCCAGGTCCTGGCCTGTTTCCAGAAGTGAATGCAATTCCCCTCGCCATTTTATCTCACCTTCGGCTAAAATGACGACATCATCGGCAATTTTTTCCACTTCAAGCAGGAGATGGCTTGTAAAAAGAATTGCTAATCCATCCTCTTCCACTAAGTCCCTGAATAATTTCCTCAGCTCGATTTTTCCTATTGGGTCCAGGTGCGAAGTCGGTTCATCAAGCAGCAATACTTCAGGTTTCTCCATCAAGGCCCTCAATAAATCTGCTTTTTGACTCATCCCTTTTGAGAAAGTTGAAACCTTTTTCCGCAGTTCATCTTGAAGAGAGAGGAGATTCAAGTATTTATCAAGACGAGGAAGGTCCATATCAACGCCCTTAATTGCCAGGAAGAAGTTTATGTTTTCGATTAAAGTAAGGTCCTCAAAAAGGCTGTTATTATGAAGCATAAAGGATATAGATTTCATCGGCATGGAATAATTTATAGTCCCGCTGTCGGCTTGAACAAGCTTTAGTAGGATTCTTACCAGGGTAGTTTTTCCTGCGCCGTTTGGTCCGCATAAGGCGGTAACTTTACCGGGAGAGATGTCCAGGTCAAGGTCCTTCAGTACATGTTTATCCCTGATGCTTTTTACAATTTTTTCCAGCTTAATCAATGGGGCACCCTTTCAATTTTTTGATGAGAGGTTCATTTTTTTTAAACCAGGGGCAGTTATCTTTATTTTGTTCATAAGCGTTTAAAGCCCTTGTGATACAGTTCGCACAATAGGCGAAATAAGTGCAATCTCCGCATATTTCTTTTTTGGGCGACTCCAATTCGAAATAGGCTTTAAATAAATTCTGCGTTTTTTCAATGTCTATTTCCGTCCAATGAGCGATGGATAAAACCTCTGCGCCAATGAGCGGGCATGGCTTTATAACTCCATCCCAATTGAGAACAAAATTCTTGTGGCCGGCTCCACAATTATGAAGAGTATTATAATTGATTTTACCTACTTCAATTTCCCTGGCAATGAAGTTTTTATATTTTGAGGTCAGTTCCAACAATTTATCATTTAGTCTCAAATAATCTTCAAGTTTGAATTTGTGTATTAAATCTTTGCCGCGGCCGAAATCGATGAAAGGATTGGGGACAAAGGAATCCGCGCCAAGTTCTTTGGCAAGGAGTAAAGTGTCTTCAATCGCATCTATTTTTTGAGGAGTATCGACAATCATTCCCACCCTAAGGGTAAAGTTGTGGGCTTTAACAAGTTTTATCGCTTCAACCTCCATTTCAAAACTTCCTTTTACTCCAGTCGTTTCTTCCACCATTTCAGGACTATTCCCATCAAGACAAATTTGTATGCCCACTTTACATGTATTACTCCGTAGTAGTTTCAGATGTTTTTCTCGTAGTAAGCTGCCATTGGTTATTAATCCGATTATAGAAAAATTAGCGACTATATAGGTGATTATTTCTTCGATTTGAGGGTGCAGGAGTGGTTCTCCGCCGGAAAGCTCGAATCCTAATACGTTTATATTTCTAAAAGCCTCTAATATTTTCAAAGGCTCTTTTAGGAATTTGTCTTCTTTATAAGATGAATTTTGATAACAATATCGACAACCGAAGTTACATTGGTTAGTTAACTCCAGGTTTACTACCTGGGGGTATATCCGGTCAAATGTGCCTCTAGTCGCAAGTTTTACTTCAACAGGTTCTTTTAAAAAAGTGATCATATTCCTTTCAGCCAATTGACTAATAAAAGAGATAGTATTGGTTATTTCCTCAGGATGCGGTTGTCTTGATAATATTTCTTCAAGGATTTCAGGGATTTTTTTTAACCCGGTAAAGCTTGAAACCAGTTTGGCAGCTTCATTATTTACGTTTATCGCGTTCATTCCCGGGCTAATTATTCGGGATATCTCTTTTGTTATGATTACCTGGGTTCCCTCTTGAAGGGCGGGGAATCTTGTAAGGCAATAATCTTTTATATTTTCTTGTTCTTCTTTCTTCATAATAGTAACCCAAAAGAGTAAGGGGGAAAATTTTTCCCCCTTACGTTAAAAATATCTAATCTAAAAAGGCTTAATCAGGATTGTGTACGAGTAGAACAATGAAGGGACTATTTTCCGGAACACACGCAGAAGCAGAACATTCCCCGCAGGTACTATAAATAACGCAATAACTTTCTTCGATAATCAAAGGTGAAAACATATTTCCTCCTAAAAATTGATGAATTTATTTAGATTTAAGGGTATCAAATTTTTGAGATACTGTCAATCTTTATAGTGGGAAAAAGGGGGTCTTTGGCGTTGAATTCTCCTGTGACTCAAAAGAAACCCGTGAAAACCTCTGCCCACACGAAATGAACCGAAGGAATTGCATTGCATTATAGCCTGTACAACGGTTTATATCAACCTTGTTTTCAAGCATTTTATATTTCGGGATTTTCGGACTGGTCTCCCGGTGTTTGTTGATCCAGGAAAGGCTTCCAACGATAATAAAGCTCAGACCTTACATAATTGTAAAAATCCCTGCTCTCCATTAAATAGCGAAACAAAAGTCGGAGGTCCTCATCATCGTTTAAGGATTCAGCGATATCATCGGGGTCCCCCAACGCCACCTCATTCACCGCCGGCTCATCCGGGGCCGGGTCCCGGCGCTTATGAAGGACGCCGCTTATATGGTTCGGGCCATTTAGTACAAACACTAAATCGAATAATACATCCTTATGCCTCGCAAAACGTAGGCTTTTTGCCAGGTTGATAATGTCATTGTCCATCGGTTGTTTCCGGATATAGTCCATTATCTCCGCGGGGAATGCATCGGAAACAATACTTGCGCCGGGCCTGGAGGGAAGCGTCGGAACCCAGAAGGATTTGCCAAACCGGTCCAATTCAAATTCTAAACCCGGGAATTCCTGGGAAAAGTTCGAATATTCATTCTTCTCCGGCTTGGGGTCTTCCCGGAGAGTATTGACAAATTTCGAGGCTATTGCTTTTAATTCTAAAATCTTCTGTTCCAGGATATCGCCTAATTCCTTGATATTTAGAATATCCGCCACTTCCCTGAGCAGTATCTCCTTTTCCTTCTCATGCATGACGGCCTCCTCTATCTTCTACCATAGCGTCATACTCTTTATTGTAGGGTAGGTTTAAAAATCCCACGTTTTCCATCCGGTATTTCAAATAAAAACCCAGGATGGCATGTTTGACCGAATTACTTTTGGCCATATCCATTGCCATCTCTTTAATATACTGGTTTTCCTTATCCACCTGGTACAATTCATTGATCCCTTCGCCGGACAAAAGCCAATCGATGGACACGGCAAATATTTCTCTCAAATCCGACAGGATTTGGGCGGTAGGAGTAATGATCCCACTTTCGATTTTCGAAAGGGTCGTACGTTCGATAGACAATTTTTCCGCTAATTGGTTTTGGGTAAGGTTGGCCTGGCGTCTTAAAGCCCTGATTCTTAAACCCGCTGCTTTTGAGTCGATTTTTTTCATGAAAACACCTCCGGGGGCTTGACAGAA
>JAUPLE010000203.1 GCA_030837085.1 Acidobacteriota bacterium
TTCGAAACAAATCCGAAATCCAAAGGTTCAAAATTCAAAACAAAAAAATTTAGTCCCGAATGCTTGGCGAAGTACAAGAAGTCAATTCCCTGGATATTATTTCTTTGTAAATAAGATTGGAAATTTTTAACCGACCGTCCCTTTTTATTAATCCAAAATCGATGGCATAGTCTATATCGTCAGCAGGAATGTTCCGCGGTTCCGATGAGCAAGTTAAAATCGGTTCAATTATACGACGCACTCGCTCCTCTTTCAATTTATCGGTTAATTGGTCCAGGTGGGTTTCCCGGCGCAAAATGAGATTCTCCTTGGCCTGTTCAATCATATCTGCCGTGATTTCCATACTGCGCTGGCGGCCCTCTTTCATTTTAAAACAGGTTTCATAGGCAAGCGCATTTACCAGCCAGGGCTGTCCTTCGGTTAATTCCCAGGCCAATGGAAATACATTATCGGAAAAAGGTTGACCGGTTTCAGTGGTATGCTTATGGTACAATTTTTCGATTTCCTGGGGGGTAAAATTATCCATCTTTAATGATCTGGCTTTGATATTAAAAGCGCTGCCGCCGGTAATGATTGCTTTTTCGATATCGGAATGCATGCGGTAATCTTTAACATCGCGTATACCGCAAAGGACAATGCTTTGTGGAAACAACCCAGGTCGTTTTTCATACCCGCTGCGCATCTGGCGCAGCACCGCGATTAAAGTATCCCCGATAAGGGCATCGATTTCATCAATAAAAAGTACGATGGGTTTTTCATTTTCACGGCACCAGAGAGATAATACGTTTTTTAAAGCTGAAAATTCTCCACTTTGCTCCAGCACATCTTTCCACTTTTCTTTTAAAAATGGATCGTTCAGACGGTCGAAGGCATCCTCGGCCAATGCGTTCATTATTGCCTGGATTCCTTTTTTCACATTTTCCCTGGCTGCCTGCGCGTTTTCAATATTGGTGTATAGGGCTTTGTACTTTCCCTGTTGGTTGAGATAATCCATTAACGCCAATAGATAAGACGTTTTACCGGTTTGCCGAGGGGCATGAAGGATAAAGTATTTCTTTTGCTCGATCAGCGTCAGTATCTCTTGCAGGTCGAGGCGTTCCAATGGTTCGATGTAGTAATGGTCATCACGCCGAATCGGCCCAGCGGTATTAAAATAACGACTCATGCTTGTTCTCCTTGCGATAGTAAATTATAATCCAAAACCTTTGAAAAGTAAAATTTATCCGCTCCGCTGTTTGACCTTGAAGATATCCCACCAATTCCACGAATTAACACGAAAGAAATAGCCGCTAAGAACGCGAAGATAAGCGAATTTAAAAACACAAGCCCACTGAATACACTGAAGACACTAAAAAAGCAATATGTTTAACCAAACTTTCTGTGTTTTCGCCTGGAAGTGTGTTCTGTGGGTGGTTCATCATTCATCGGTAATCATTCATCATTCGATATAAAGACACTCGTCCACGCACTAGCGATTACACTGATTATCACTGATTTTTTTTCTTCCAGCTTCAATTTTTTTTCGATATCGGACCTTTTTGCCTATATCACGGAACTATAAAATGGTGCAGCGATCCTTTTTTCTATTATTTCAATGCCCAGGGGGGTTAATACCAACTCTTTAAGACCCTCCATCGACGCCCCAGGGTTCTAACTCAATGCTTTTTGCTCTTAACTCGATGCCCCATAGTATCTGCATCAAACCTTTTTGACTTTATACCAATGCCCGGAGGGTCTTCTCTATAACCTGGTAGGGCTCGATATCACACCCCAAAGGGTTGATGATGAAGCTATTTGCTCCGAAACATAGGCGAGAGGCTCTTACATATTAGCGTAGAGGGATGAAACAATACGAAAAAGGGGTGGCTCCAAAGCTTTGTAATGGGAAATAATATCCCAGAGAAATGAATCATCTGTTTTAAAAAGAAAAAAAGAAGCCAAAAGGATTGCTCTCAATCCTTTTGGCTTCAAAGGAAAAGCCCCAGGCCCCGAAAGCGTGGCCCGGGGTTAACTCAAAGGGACGTAGAGGGGTTATTCCAAATGCGCAGGAGCCACAACGGGGGTATTTTCGCCGGAAAACGCTTTCTTATAATGAAAGGACATTTCTTTAACGATCCGTTCCGCATCTTCCGCGCCTTCTTTAGCAGCGGTTTTGGCGGTTTTGTATAATACCCGCGCAGCCAGGTACGCTTCCGATTCCACCACCATCAGGGTGTCCCTGACCCGGTCGGTGAACGCATTCAACGCCTCATATATCCGGCGCAGACTCTTCCTCGCCTTTACATCCTTCTCATATTCATTGATATCGACGAAGGAAGGTAAATAGTTTGGGTGTGTCCTGGCCTGGAGCAAACCGGTGTCGATAAAATCCACCAGCTTGCGGCTCGATTTCGGCATGGCAATCCTTTCCTCGATAGACAAATCGATTAAAAAAGGAAGCCTCTTGCGCATTTCTTCCAGTTCCTGGACCAAAAGGTCCTCTACATCCTGCGGAATTTCCGCACTGATTCGATTTAGTTGCATTATTGTTCTCCTGATTTTAATTTAAATCGTTCTATTTTTTCCCTGACCAGCCATCTCGAATGTAAGGCGCCTTTCTAATCATTCTATCCGGCCATGTCACGATTTATCACTTTTATTTGCTTTAAAAAAATCATCTTCTTCAAATTTTACCGATAACTGTTTGAGCGGGATTCCGAATTCAAATAAATGTTATTTTTAGATTTTTCTTGATCCGCTGCAACTAGAGATTTTTTATGCTTTTTTATGGTTTCCTTTGGCGTGCAGCCGAAACGCTTCCTGTATTTCTCGCTAAAGTTGCTATTGCTGCGGATATCCAGTATTTTTAATGCTTGTTTTACCCCATGCGCCCGGCGATTGGCAATGAGTTTATTAAAGGCGCCTTGTTTGTTTAATGTCATGATCTTTCCCGGTGTGCAAATATAATGAGTTTTAAAGGCATGACAGAGTGTATCCGGGGTTGTGCCTAATCGCCTGGCGCCGATCGATACATTGAGATTGGCAAGCTCTTCCGGCGCGGCATGCACAACCAATTCCAGGAAGTCCCAAACCAAACGCTGCATTTTATTCTTTTTTTTCATATCATCACCTCTATCTTACTATTTTTTACTCCTGAATAATCTATTGAATGCATATCGATTCTATAGTCTACACGCTCCCGGATGTGATGTCAAGCGCTAAAATGGTGAAGAATATTAAAAAAAACTATCTGAAAGCAATTACTGATGAAGATTTTAGGGAAAATGCGATTTCAAAAAATCGATATTTTGGGGGCGGTTTTTCCTGGTGTACCTTTGTGTCTTCGTACATGCGTGCCTTTGTGGCTATTTTCATATCAGACAAGCCCACGAATGACACGAATTTCCACAAATTTAAAAACACCAGTCCACGTAACGGCGATTACACTGATTATCACAGATAAACTAAAGCACGAAGCACGAATATCGAAATCCGAAACAATATCAAAATTGCGAAACGTAAAGGTTCAAAATCCAAAACAAAAACAATTTGCGGCAGAGTTGGCGATTTTCGTTTTGGTCATTTGTATTTTGGACATTTGATATTGTTTCGGATTTCGAATTTCGGATTTCGGATTTATTATATAGTGATCTTGGTATCCTGGTGCGACGTCTCTTGGTGGCCAAAATCAAGTGTGCGCCCGTTTATTGGCCGGGGCCTCTGGCCCTCCTTATTTTTTTTCTCTTCGGCGAAAGACAGGATTATGCATCGAGTCAAAGGGGAAGTAATAAGGTAAGAAAAAGGTATTGACATTTTCTTATAAATAAGGCATATTGATTAATTGATAGGAGGTCCAATGAATATAAAAGAATCCATTCGCCCAATAAAATATCTTGAGAGCAATGCAGCGGATGTATTGAATACGGTTACTAAGAAACATACCCCCATAATCATAACCCACAATGGCGAAGCAAAAATGGTGGTACAGGACATAGAATCGTACTACAAATTAAGAGAGTCCATGGGAATGCTCAAACTTGCCTTAATGGGCAAAAAACAGGTCGATGAAGGAAAAACCAAACCCGCGGATCAGGTATTTTGTACGATCGAATAACTGTTTAAAATCGTTATTGGAACAAGCACTGTCTGTTCCTTTCTCTTCCTTTTTCACGTTTTTCACCGATTTTTTTTGACTTTCGTCACGTTTTTGGTAGATACCAGGTAAAATCAAGCCACACCACAATTATCCCCTTTATGCCGTTTCCCATTTTTTCGCGAATGATTGAGATTTTAAATACCTTCGGCGACCCGTCATTATCGGGGCCGGAAATGGTTAGAAGTGAAGACTTCCGGCACAGTCCTACAAACGTCACCCCACGCAGTGGGGCCTGGACCCCCTAAAACTTTTGATTAAAGGCCTAAAAATCGGCCTGTCCCTTTGTCCCATTAAAAACTCTGTGTCCTCCGTGCTCTCTGTGGCTGTTGACAAACACACCGGATTTGTTTATAGTATGTTTTCAATTGACTTTAGAGAATAGTCAATAAATAGGAGTACGAAGATAAAATGACAAAACGAGTAAGTTTCATTTTGACCGTGATAATAGGTTTACTTTTTAACGTCACCATTTTAAAGGCCGAAGTTAAAAACCAGGACAAACCCCTGAAAGGGAATTGGGATTTCAAATTACAAAAATTATGGGAAATCGACAACGCCGGCGATTACGTACTGACCCAAATTGCCGATCTCCAGGAAGATGACGACAGCCGGATTTATATCTTCGAATGGAAACACAACAAATTCCTGGTGCTGGACCAAAAAGGAAAATTTCAGTACGCCTTCGGTAATCAAGGGGAAGGCCCCGGAGAGTACAAAATGGCTTATTCCTTTTTCCTTGAAGGACCATACGTCATCGTACCGGACCAACAAAAAGTCCATTACTTCAAAAAAGACGGGACCTATGTAAAATCCTATAACCTGGGAGGCATGGCCTTTCTGAGGGCGCCCGTCGATGAATTTCGATTTCTTAAAGTGCAAGAAAATGAAGATGAAAAGGTAAACCTGGATAAACTAGAAATCATCGATGTCAATACCATGAAACACACCCCCATCGCCGAAATAAGCTCGGAAAAAGAACTGACCGCTTCATCCGGTGGGCTGATAATGAAGTTCAAAGACGGCTTTTCAACCCCTGTGGTGATTGTCGCTGAAAAAGATAATGAAATTTATTTCGGCAAAAACGATCGCTATTTCATTAAAAAGGTGGATATGAACGGCAAAGAATTGCTTTCGTTTTCAATATCCGGCAGGGAACAGAAAAAAATTCCCATGGACGTCAAACGCCAGCGCTTTGAGAACGTTCGAGTCAACAATGGCAGAATGCCTAAAGAAATGATCGATCAATTGGTAAAAAGCATGCCTGATTACTGTACCTACTATAGCCAAATCGACATCGATAAAAACGGTTTGATCTACATTCACATGAACGATGTCGCCAATAAAACCGTCCAGGAAATCGATATATTCTCTCCCGATGGAAAATACCTCTACCATTCCGCTATCCAACTGCCCGAAGGCTTCAAAAGAGTAACACAGTTATTCTTTAAAGGAAACAACTTGATTGTATTTGTCGAAGACGAAGAAGGAGAACAAAAACTGGTGAAATTTCAAATAGAGACGCCCGCGAATTATTAGAAACAAAGCCACCAGGGCGCCAATCATTCGTGGGCTTATTCCTTAGCTTTAACGTGTCTTTTACCATCTAACATTTTCCCGGTGACGCCGAATCTTTCATTAGCGGCACTATCTCCGGCAGGTTCTATGTGGACCATCATGTCGTAGATATTATCAACATCTTTACGAATACGTTCCTCAACTTCATGGGCTACTTTATGAGCATCAAAGACCGACATAGAGCCGTTTACTTCAATGTCGATGTCTATCATATACATGTTACCCAGTTGGCGGACCCTTACCCGGTGGGGATTGGTTGCGTCTTTCACGGAATCAATGGCCGCGAAGATTTTTTTGTAAATCTCAGGACTCTTCAAACCATCCATTAGTTCCGTATTGGTTTGCATAAAAATGTCGAAGGCTACCCTCATGATCCAGAGACTGACGACCAGGGCGGTCAGGGAATCCAGGATGGGAAGGTGAAGAACAAAGGTAAAAAACAACCCTATTAATACCGCCCCTGAAATAACGATATCGTTCTGCATATTTTTAGCATTGACGATCAGCATAGGGCTTTTCATTTTTTTCCCCACGCGGGCCAGGCATTGGGCCAGCAGGAATTTGCCCACGATAGAAATTCCTGTAATGTAAAGGGCAAGAGTGGAAGGAAGTTGTTGTTGTTGGTTCCCGAAGACTTTAACAGCCGTGGAAATGCCCAATTGCGCCCCGGCAAAAAAGATTATAAAAGATAATGTTTTAGCAGCGATGGTGTCTGCCCGTTCATAACCGTAGGGATAGCCCATATCCGGGGGTTTGGCAATGATGCGTGCAGTTAAAAGGGTGATTAATGAGGTAACGATATCGGTAGCGGAATCGATCCCGTCGCTGACCACTGCCAGGCTGCCGGAGATCAGACCGACGACAATTTTCGAGATGGACAACAATGCATTGCCGATGATCGCAATCCACGAAGCCCTTGTAATTTCTTTTTGTCTGTTTTCCATAAATAAAAATTTTCGGAAGTCCAGAAACCCTTTTCTAAAAGGGTTTCTGGCCGCCGGAGGCATTGTTTTTCAGCACAGGATATTTCAAATGAAACGTCGTGGCGTCCTGGTAAGCTTTGGCCACTATCAACGTTTTGGCCTCATCGAAAAGGTTCCCGATAAAGGTAATACTAACCGGGTGATTTTTCTCATCGAAACCATTGGGCGTCACGACGCAGGGGTGGCCGGTAAGATTTGTCAATAAGAGGTTATCGCCGCCGTAAGTTGGCGATATGTAGACATCGATATCTTTAAATAGCAGGGCCATTTTTTGCATCAGTTCAGCCCGGAACCGGTTGGCCTGGATATAGTCCACTGCCGGGATCAATCGTGAATGGCGGAAAACATTGGGCCAGGCTTGCCGTTCCTGGCGCACCATTAGGTCATCCCTGCCGCTGCGGGTCAATTCATCGAATGCGGCGGCGGCTTCGGCGCTAAGGATAAACGACAGCGCGTTTACCGGGAAATCCGGCAGTTCGATGGGTTTTAATGTCACCCCCAGGGAACGAAACGTTTCCAGGGTTGCTTTATCATATTTTTTATTATCGTAGCCCTTCTCAAATTCTTTTGCCAGGTAGCCGATGCGCAGGTTTTTGATATCCATGGTGGGGTCCCAGGTAAAGGGGAAATCTTTCACTGCCAGGTCTTTGCCGTCGGAGCCGTAAATGGCGTTGAACACCAGGGCGCAATCTTCCACTGAGCGGCAGATGGGGCCGATTTTATCCATGGTCCAACTCAGGGCCATGCAGCCGTACCGGCTTACTCTTCCGAAAGTGGGTCTTAACCCTGTGACTCCGCAGCGAGTGGAAGGGGAAACAATGGACCCCCAGGTTTCCGTACCAATGGCAAATCCCACCAGACCGGCGGAAGTAGCCGCGGCTGGGCCGGCGGATGAGCCGCTGGAGCCCTGTTCCGTATCCCAGGGATTACGGGTTTTGCCTTCGGTCCAGACGTCGCCCCAGGCCAGTTCGCCCACGCTTAATTTAGCTGCTAAAACTGCCCCGGCTTCTTCCAAACGTTTCACTACCGCGGCGTCTATTGACGGTATTTGATCTTTATAGGGTGGGGAGCCCCAGGTGGTTTTGATTCCTTTGGTAGCCAGCAAATCTTTAGCGCCCCAGGGGATGCCGTGAAGCGGACCCCGGTAATGACCCGCCGCAATTTCCTGGTCGGCTTTCCGCGCCTGCGCCATGGCCAATTCGTCAGTCAGGGTAATCACACAAAATAATTTAGGTCCGTATTGTTTTAGACGCTTAAGATACATTTCCGTTAATTGCGCGGAAGTGACCTGGTGGGATTTAATTAATGAAGCCAGGACCGTAACCGGCGTAAAGGCCAGGTCTTCGATATTGGTAGGCGCTTTTACGTCCGGCAGTTTCAACTCAACTGTGCGATTAGGGCTCATTTCAATCTTGAAACCTGGGGGAATGGGATTGAAATAAATGGCCGGCGGCGTGCCGTTGTCTAACGGGAATTTGCGCAGGGTCCGGTAACTCTCTAAATTTTCCCTTACATCTTCCATCATCAGTTTAATTTCCGCGGGAGTGAAATCGATTCCGATCTCTTTAGCGGCGACTTTTATTTCCCACCCCCTGGATAAAAAAAGAAAATTAATTGCCACACTGATGACTAACAAAATAAAGAACAAAATAGCGCTTTTCAACCAGAATTTTGAAACTTGTTTCTTTTCCATATTTGCCTCCGGCGGGTCAGAACCCTTTTGAAAAAGGGTTCCGACTCCTCCTAAAACTTTTAATCAGGCCAGGGTCAGGTTCCGGTGCGCATGGCTCAGCAGGCCGTGAATCTGCACATTATAAGGGCAGGCCGCCTGGCAGAAACCGGCACAGGTTTCACAAAGACCGGCTTTGGGGGTAGGCAAAG
Source organism: Acidobacteriota bacterium (assembly GCA_030837085.1). Lineage (GTDB taxonomy): Bacteria > Acidobacteriota > Aminicenantia > UBA2199 > UBA2199 > JAKAGC01. The sequence goes on from JAUPLE010000203.1 coordinate 8,575, forward strand.
CCGCGTATTTTCCCATGGCTTCTTTTTCCCGGCCCTGGAACTCAAAATAATGATTATAACGCATGACGGTGTTAACCGGGACGCCGTGCGGACAGCGGGACTCACACACACCACACGCATGACGGCAATAAAAAGAACCGCAGCCCTCCCGGTAAAGAGTGAGCTTCTTCTCGTCCCCCGCGGTCATGGGACTGCCGGAAAGCTTAATAAAGGGGTCGATATCGTCGAAATTGCGAAAATTGATACAAACCGTATGAACTTTCGGGTTTTTCAATACGAATCGAATTGCCGCATCGCGGATTTCGCGGGGATCGGTGATATTGTTTTTCTTCATGAATTCAGCGGCCATATCAGCCCTTTCTTTAAACCCATCCAACAGCTTTTTCGTTTCTTCCGCAATTTCCTTGCCCTCTTTTTTTGCCCGCTCTTCCACCATTTCTTTCATAATTAAATATTTCTCCACCGGTTTTGTTTTCATGAGGGTGCAGCCGATATTTTTATCGGCGCAGGCGTTTAAGACACGTTCGCCGGATTCCTGCTGGATGAAATTATAAACCAGCAGCATCACATCGAAACGCCCGTCCGCCGCCGCGGCCAGTAGAACTTTTTCCATAGGTTCGGCAACGGGACCGTAAGTAGCGCCGTGATTGGAAATGCCCACCCAGCGGATTTTACCTTCGCTTTTCAATTGTTTCATGGCCTCATGAAACCCTTCGGTCTTAACCTCTTCGGAAGTCTGGGGGCCGTGGATCATCATGCAGTCGATGTAATCCGTTTGCAGCCGTTCCAGGCATTTATGGGTACGTTCCAGTATATTTTCTTTGGAAGAACCCTTTTGCAAATTTAATTTGGAAGTAATAAAGAGGGATTTGCGGTTAAAATCCTTGATGACGCTGCCGGTGGTTTTTTCGGACTCGCCGTTGCCGTAACTTTCAGCCGTATCGATGTAATTAACGCCTGCTTCCAGTACCGCCTTGAGTACGGCGGGGTTGGGGTTGCCGCCGGTGGCGATATCCGAGACCTTAAAATCGGTCCGTCCCAACGTGCGATAAGCCTTAATCTTTTCCGGCGCCACCGCTGTTGCGGGGGTTTTAACCGTTTTATCCTCCGCATTCAACAGCGGCGCCTGGCCCAGTACTCCTGCTCCCACCACACCCATGGCGGAATTCTTCAAAAAATTTCGTCGATTCATACTATTTGTGTTTTTCATTGTTTCACCATAAAAAATATTTCCTTAATGCGTTTTTAAAGAAACGGCGGGGCCGTAACCCCGCCATCGTTTTTACTTTTTCACGTTTACCGGGTAATGTTAAATACCCATCAGTTCGTTGGCGATTTTTTCCGATTTTTCTTTGATTTCCTTGTGAAGACTACCGCCGTTGGCATCCATGGTAACTACCACCGGGAAATCCTCCACTTCGATGACCCAGAAAGCTTCAGGAGTACCAAATTCTTCCAACTTATAAACGGTTTTAACTTCTTTCACCGAATTGGCAATCAAAGTACCGGCGCCACCGACGGCATGAAAGTAAACAGCCCCACACCGTTTCAAACCTTCAGCGGTTTTGTCGCCCATACCACCCTTGCCGATAACGCCGCGGATATTGTATTCGCACACCACATCCGCCTGGAAAGGTTCTTCACGGGAAGACGTCGTCGGACCCGCGGATACGAAAATCCATTTACCGTTGTCCAGCTTCTTAACCACCGGGCCGCAGTGATAAATAACCGCTTCTTTCAATGCCTCACGGATGAAATCCGGTTTCTGCTCCACCATTAATTTGTGGGCTTCGTCCCTGCCGGTTACCACCGTACCGGAAAGAAGTACGGTATCGCCGACTTTCAATTTACGAATTTCTTGCTCGGAAATGGGGGTTTTTAACTTAATCATAGCTCACCTCGCCGTTTTTAATAGTCATGGTTTTCCTTCTAAACGCCCAACAGGTATACGAAACAGAAACAATGTAGGATGCCGGATGACGGGACTGGGAATCGATAAAAACATCCAATATCGTGGATTTACCGCCGAATCCCATGGGACCGATCTCCAATTTGTTCAAGTCTTCGAGAAGTTGGACTTCCAGGTCGGCCAGTTCTTTCATGGGGTGTCGTTCGCCGATTTTGCGGAAGAACTGTTCTTTGGAAAGGGCGTATGAGATGTCTCTTCCACCGCCGATGCCCACTCCGATGATACCGGGTGAGCATCCCTGGCCCTGGGCTTTTACCACGGCATCGATGACCAATTTCCTGACACCTTTCAGGTCGCGGCCGGCTTTTATGGGCGGATGGGGCAATTTATACTGGGCGCCCACGTTTTCACTGCCGCCGCCCTTCAACATCAAACGAATCCGTACTTCATCCTTGTCCCACTGATGAAAGTGGAAGTATGGAGCGTTAACTCCAACATTATTGCCGGAATTCTTGGCTGTCAAAGGGTCCACCGCATTGGGACGAAGATATTGCTTTGCGGTTCCCTCTTTTGCCGCCCAAAGGGCAGCTTCCCGGTACTTGGCTTCTGATTCGCCCACCGGGAAATCGATGTAAAAAACAAGTGAACCTGTATCCTGGCACATCGGTGTGCTTTGCTCCCTGGCCATGTGCACATTCTCCAGGATCGTACCCATTACATTTTTGGCAGGCGTACCTTCTCCCTCTTTATTGTAGGCGTCGTTAAGCGCCTTTTCAACATCGGGGGAAAGATCGGTTGCTGCCTTCCGGATTAACTCCAGGATCGACTCTTTTAATTCCATGTACGTTTCTCCTTAGTATTTAGCTTTACCAGAATTAATCCTTAACATAAATCAAAGTAATTTTCAAGCCCGGCAGCCAGAATTTTCCACAAAATAAAAATCAAAATTCCGCTTTTTAAAACTTGACAAGGCTATTTTATTATATTAAAATGGAAAAAATAGAATATAAAAGGTAATAAAATGCAAAATAATGATGATTTAACAAAGAAAGAGTTAGGGTTTCGCTTTTTAATGTTTCGTAAAGCCATCCGTAAAACTGAGATGGAGTTGGCTTCCGAGTTGAATATCACGGAAGCAAAAATCAATGCTATTGAAACCGGCGTTGTTTACCCGGATGTTGCAATTCTGCATTACCTGTACAAAACATATGGGTTGAACATTCATTGGTTGTTGACCCGGGTTGGGCACATGTTTATAGAACAGAAATCCCAACCGGAGAAAACCGACTCCCTTTATGACCGGTACGCTGAATTAATCGATTTGATGGAGGTTCCCGCGGTCGAACAGGCCATAAAAGCAGCCCTTACGGAAATCCGCGCCCTCCTGGTACTGGGGAAAGAAAAAGACTATAAATAAAATATTTCGCAGATCGTCATTAGCTCGATTGGTGCAGTCAAATCCAAAATTTTCTTTTAAGTTGAAATCAGGAAATTTTGACAATATATTATTGTAGTGTTATAATATATTGCTTTGTGAGAGGAGGTCTTGATGCCAGATGGACCTATGACAGATGAATTGACAAGAAGCAATGTTCAAACGATCCCAAGGACAAAATTAAAAAAACCGAAGTTGTACCGGGTGATTCTTTTCAACGATGACTATACATCGATGGAATTTGTAGTAGACATATTAATATCGATTTTCAATAAACCGGCTGCAGAGGCAACCAAGATTATGCTGGATGTCCACAAAAAAGGCGCAGGCGTTTGCGGGGTGTATACCTACGATATTGCCGTAACCAAGGTAACCCAGGTTCACAAGCAAGCCCACCTGCATGAATACCCGCTCAGATGTGGTTATGAAGAGATTTGATCATGATCAGAATGCACGTAAACGAAGAATTGAACAATATCATTGCCGCTGCTTTTGCTGAAGCAAAAACGCGGACCCATGAATATATCACCCCCGAACATATTCTCTATGCGTCGCTTTTTTTCGATTCAGGACGCGATATTATTGTCAATTGCGGAGGCGATATTGCCGGGTTAAAAAAAGACCTGGAAGAGTTTTTTAAGGCCGAATATATCCCGGTGGTTACGGGAAAAGAACCCGGCGAATCGGAAGGATTTCGTAATGTGATTGAGAATGCCATGCTGCACGTGGCTTCCGCTGGGAAAAAAGTGCTGGAGATCGGCGATATATTTGCCGCGTTTTTTTATGAGCAGGAATCTTTCGCGGTTTCTTTCCTGGCCCGCTACGGGATTACCCGGCTGCGGATATTGGAGTATATTTCCCACGGGATATCGGTCATTCCCAACCCGGACGCAGCCTATGACGACGAAGGGATGGAGAACGAAAACCCGGAAGAGGAAGAAGAAACAGGCGCCGAACCCCAAACCCAGGAACGCGAAGCCAAAGAAAAAAAGAAAAAAAGGAAATTCCTGGAAATATACACTACGGAATTAACGGCTAAAGCCGCCCGGGGTGAAATCGATCCCATTATCGGTAGGGAAGATATTATCGAACGTACTATCCAGGTGCTGTGCCGGAGATTGAAAAACAACCCGGTCCACGTGGGTGAGCCGGGCGTGGGAAAAACTGCCATAACCGAAGGTTTGGCTCGCCTGGTCGCTGAGAATAAAGTTCCTCATGCCCTGAAGGATTCAAAAATTTTCATGCTGGATATGGGCGCTTTGTTGGCCGGTACGAAATTCAGGGGCGATTTTGAAGATCGCTTGAAAAGGGTCTTAAAAGAACTCCTGGAAGAAGATAAAGCCATCCTGTTTATCGATGAGATACACAATGTGGTGGGGGCCGGGGCTGTTTCCGGCGGGTCCATGGACGCTTCCAATATTCTTAAACCCATGCTCTCAGCCGGGAGGGTCAGGTGCATTGGCTCGACCACGTATGAAGATTATAAAAAATATTTTGAAAAGGACCGTGCTCTTTCCCGGAGGTTCCAGAAGATCGATATCCCGGAACCGACCACCGAACAAACCCTTGATATCCTCATGGGTTTAAAGGACCGTTACGAGGATTTCCACGGCATCCGTTATACGGACGAGGCGCTTCATGCGGCGGTGGATTTATCCAGTAAGTATATCAATGATCGTTACCTTCCTGATAAGGCCATTGATGTGATGGATGAAGTAGGCGCCGTGGAACGGATGAAACGGGAGAAAGACGATTCACCCCGGGTGACGATCGATACGGAGCGGGTTGAAAAGGTAGTGGCAAAGATTGCCAGGATTCCTGAAAAGACTGTCTCTGAAAATGAGACATCCAAATTAATGAGCCTGGAGGCGGAATTGAAGCAGCAGATTTTTGGCCAGGATGACGCGGTACGGGGTGTTGCCGAGGCCATCAAGCGGTCGCGGGCCGGGTTCCGCGATCCCAATAAACCCGTGGCGTCGTTGTTGTTCGTGGGGCCTACGGGTGTGGGGAAAACGGAATTAACACGTCAATTGGCCAATATCCTGGGCGTCACGCTGCACCGTTTCGATATGAGCGAGTACCAGGAAAAGCATACGGTGGCGCGGTTGGTAGGTTCCCCACCGGGGTATGTGGGATTTGAACAGGGCGGCCAGTTGACGGAAGCTATCCGGAAAACTCCCCATGCGGTGCTGCTGTTGGATGAAATTGAAAAAGCCCATCAAGATATTTTCAATACGCTTTTGCAGGTTATGGATTACGCGACTTTAACGGATAATACGGGGAAGAAGGCGGATTTCCGGAACGTGATAATTATTATGACCTCGAATGCCGGGGCGCGCGAGTTGGGCAAACCGAAGATCGGGTTCGGCGGCGTCAAAGGCGCGGAGAAGAGTTCGATTAAAATCGCGGTGGAAAAGCATTTTTCACCGGAATTCCGGAACCGGTTGGACAGGATTGTTCATTTTAACGGTTTGAATGAAGCGATTGTGCTGCAAATTGTAAAGAAGAATATCTCGGAATTCCAAAAGATCCTGGAAGAAAAGAACATTTCCCTGGAAGTAACGCAGCCGTGTTATGAGTGGTTGGCAAAGAAGGGGTTTTCGGATCTTTTCGGGGCCAGGGAAGTGGCGCGATTGATCGAAGAGAAAGTAAAATCTTATTTTGTAGACCAGGTGCTTTTTGGTGAATTGTCAAAAGGTGGAAAGGTGAAAGCCGACGTTGAAAATGAAGAGGTCATCATTCGGAAAATATAGTCCCTAATAATCAAAAATTTTTGGAAGTCCAGAAACCTTTTTATAAAAAGGTTTCTGGTCCCGGTGAAACCGGAAACCGGTAAATCTTGACAAAACTTCAAAAATATTCCATATTAAATACCCATGCGATTGGATAAAGAGCAAAAAGCTGCACTCGAGAAAGCCATAGAAAATGTAAAGGGGGAAGTCTACCTGTTCGGCTCACGGGTAGATGACGGCAAGAATGGGGGAGATATCGATATCTTAGTGTTTTCAAAAGAGAATGCATCCGGGCTTGCTCGTGAAATATCCGTGAAGTTTTTCATGGAATGCGAAGAAAAGATCGATGTGACGGTGATGAATCCTGATCAGTTGACCAGGGAACAGGAAGCGTTCTTAAGGGTCATAAAAAAGGAGAAACTCAAATGAGCGTGAGAAAGGAGCAGAAAGTATTGACAGGAGCAGCATCGGAGAAAGCGTTGGATGCGATAGCCTTAGTAGAGGCTTCTCTTTCCGATATAAAACCCTACGATGTGGAGAAATATTATACCCCGAAAGATAGAGAACCTTACGACGCGCTCAACAGCCGGTTCAGCCGGGCGGTCGAAGTCTGTCTTAAATTTTTCAGGAGTTATGAAAAACTGATGTATGGAGAGAATTCCGAAACGATACGGGACCTGCTGCACCGGATGGAAAAACTGGATTTCATCGATTCCGTCGAGCAGTGGCTTGAGATGAGGGGCATAAGAAATAGGATCGTGCATGACTATTTACCGGAGGACCTCAAGGAAATCTATGATTCCATAATGGGACCTTTGGGAAAACAGTTGCGAAAGGTCAAAAAAAAGATTAAAGCATAAATCTTTTGAATTGCAA
>JAUPLE010000204.1 GCA_030837085.1 Acidobacteriota bacterium
CCCTGGACGATACCCTGGGAAAGCATGGCCATTAAACCGGCTTGAGGCGCGGCCAGGTTTTTACTGCCGAAACCGCCGTCATAACCCTGCATCACACCCTGGGCTATATCCGCCTGGTTTAAGAGGTGTAAAATGGCAAACATCACGGCGCCGGAGATGACAACGCTGATAAGGTTCCCGGCTTCCATTTTCCACGGAGTACCGCCGAGAATATGTCCGACTTTCAAGTCCTGGAACATTTCACCGGCGACGGCGGCGGTTACGCATAAGAGCGCGGCCACGCCCAAGACAGTGGAAACCCCGGGGTCCCCGCTGACGCCAATGGCCACCAGGATTAACGCGGTCACTACCAGGGCGGTTAATGTCAGGCCGCTCAAGGGATTGTTACTGGAACCGATAATCCCCACCAGGAAACCGGAAACCGCGGAAAAGAAAAATCCCAATATGACCAGGATCAGGGCAGCCACCACCGCGGGAAGGTAACCTGTACCGAAGATAAACTTGGTGATACAGAAAGCCACGACGCCGACGGCCAGGATGCCGATGGTAACCTGGGAGAATTTAATATCCTTTTCAGTACGCTCGACGTTAACAACCTGGCCGGAAGCCGCCTTTTTCACATCGCTGACCGAACGGCCGATGCCGGCGATCAGGCTTTTTCTCATTTTGAACATCGTAGCCAGCACGCCCATCAACATACCGCCGATAGCGATCGGTCGAACGATGTTTCGCCAGATCTGGGTAATCTGGAAAGCCGGGTCGCTGACCCTGCCGGTTGCATCGGCCAGGGTGAGGGAGGGATTGCTTTGCATCAGGTAATTGGCCCATTCAGTGATAAAATCCGGGGTGATATAAGGGCCGACAAAATAATAGATAATAGGCGTCAACAATCCCCAGGCCAGCACGCCGCCGCTGAAGTTTAATGAGCCGTATTGGGGGCCGATAATGTATCCAACGCCCATGTAAGCGGGGCTGATGCCCGGCTGACTGATAAGCATACCGCCTTTACCTTTAAATGCAGTCCCGGGGATGACGGTATCCTTAAACCAGGCATAGAATTTTTCCCAACTGCTGGCAAACAGCTTTAATTCAGCCAGGGTTTGGATAACAGCGCCTATTCCCATGGCGCCGAACAGGTATTTGGAGTTCGATGTTGATGCGCGGCCCGCCTTATGAATCTGGGCTGCAGCCACAGATTCAGGGAATTTCAATTCCTGGTCTTCCACCAAAATGCGTCGCAGTAACGCTACGAATAAAATACCCATAAAACCGCCGGCAAATAGGATGGCAGTGGAAGTCAGGTAATGGCCCACGGTAAAGAAAGGTTTCCAGATACCGGCGATAAAGAAGGCTGGTAAAGTAAAAATAGCGCCTGCCGCCAACGACTCTCCCACGGACCCTACGGTTCGGGCAAAGTTTTCTTCCAGGATCGTTCCTTTCATCAGTCTCAGTATGGCCATGCCGATAACCGCCGCCGGGTAAGTAGCCGCGATGGTCATACCGGCTTTTAGGCCCAGGTATGCATTGGCCGCGCCAAGTATTACCGACATGATTAGACCGATGAGCAGTCCCCTGAAAGTGAATTCCAACATGTTCGTTTCCGCGGAAATAAATGGGATGAACTTTTTTTGCTCTGACATGTTATCTCCTTTTCTAATTTTTTTTTAAACCACTAAAACACCTTTTCTCTTGAAAATATGTGAATTAAGATTGTAAAACAAATGCTGTAAATTTTCAAGTTAAAATTCACCTATTTTACATTTTGCGGGCGGCGCCCGCTCCCTATTGTAGAACTGGCCCAGGAGGTTAATATTCGTTGCCTCATCCGGCTCGGGACCCACAAAGGTTATTGGTTGCCGCGGCCAGGCGGCGCCCGCATCCTATGACGAATTGCTGGTGGTCTATTATATACCTTGAAAAAAAAAGCCTTTTATGTTATCCTGCATTATTCTAAAGGAATTAAAACAATAAGACGGAAGAATGTGGACGCTAAGATGACGAATGACCGGGATATAATTCGGTTCGATAATTTTAAAGCCCAGTATGCCCTTATCCGGGAAGAAATCGATACGGCCGTCCATCGGGTCCTGGACAGCGGCTGGTTCATCCTGGGCAAAGAACTGGAATCCTTTGAAAAAGAATTTGCCCAATATATCGGCTGTAATTATTGCCTGGGAGTAGGAAACGGCACGGATGCGATTACCCTCTCCCTCATGGCCCTGGGCATCGGCCGCGGTGATGAAGTGATTACTCCCAACATGACCGCTTTCCCAACTGTCTCCGGCATCATGAAAGCCGGCGCTACCCCGGTAGTGACGGATATTTTATATGAAGACGGTTTGATGGATGTGACTAAAATCGCAGCCAAAATCAACAAGAATACGAAAGCCATCATGCCCGTTCACCTCTATGGCCAGAGCTGCGATATGGACCCTATTTGCGACCTGGCCCGACAATACGGCCTGCACGTGGTAGAAGATTGCGCGCAATCTGTGGGCGCAACCTATAAAACGAAAAAAACCGGCGCCATCGGCGCGATTGGCGCATTTTCCTTTTACCCCACCAAAAACCTGGGCGCCTACGGCGACGCCGGCGCTGTTGTCACCAATGATGAAACTATCTACCAAAAACTGCTGAGCCTGCGCAATTACGGGCAGCGGGTCCGCTACTACCACGATGAATTCGGCCTCAATTCCCGGCTGGATGAAATCCAGGCAGCCATCCTAAACGTGAAATTGAAATATTTAGAAGGCTGGAATGAAAAAAGACGCTCCCTCGCGATTTCCTACCGCGAAAAACTATACACGGTTTCCTGTCTTCAAGAAAATTCCTACGGCCTTCCTGTCTATCATCTTTTCGTCATAAAAACCCGGAACAGGGATAAACTAATGGAATATTTGAAATCCAGGAACATCCAGACCCTGATTCATTACCCTGTTCCTATGAGTAAACAAAAAGGCTTCGGTCTTCAAGGGGATGAATCCTTTCCCGGGACGATGCGTTTCGCGGAGGAAATACTCAGTATTCCCATCTACCCGGAACTGTCGGACGAAAACCTTGAAAGAACGGCAAACGAAATCAATACTTTCTGTGCGGGAAATGACCAACATGAGTAAACTTAAAGTATCCATTGTGATCCCGGTTTTCAACGGCGAGCAATCCATCGGTCGGTTGACCAATGAATTAATCGACGCCCTGGGAAACCTGTATGACCTGGAAATCGTCCTGGTCAACGATAATTCCCCGGATAATTCGGAAGCGGTTTGTGTTTCGCTTTTCAAAGAGCACCCCGATATCGTGCGTTTTTATTCGTTGGCCCGGAATGTGGGAGAACACAATGCGGTAATGGCCGGCCTCAACCAGGTCTCAGGCGACTATATCGCCATCATGGATGATGATTTCCAGAATCCCATCAGCGAAGTGGCGAAATTACTGGACTATGCCACCCGCAACGACTGCGATGTGACGTATACGTATTACCGGAAAAAACAACACTCGCTTTTCAGGAACCTGGGAAGCTGGTTCAATGATAAAGTGGCTAATTTCATGCTGGACAAACCCAAAGATTTATATCTTTCCAGTTTTAAGGTAATGAACCGCTTTCTCGTGAACGAGATCATCAAATACGAACTCCCCTACCCTTATATCGACGGTCTTATCCTGAGAACCACGGACAAAATCGCCACTATCGCCGTTGATCACCACGAACGGCGGGCCGGCAGGTCCGGCTACACGCTGCGGAAATTGATCCGCCTGTGGCTGAATATGTTTACCAATTTTTCCATCCTGCCGCTGCGGGTATCTTTCATTATCGGCGTATTGACTTCCCTATGCGGGTTGGTCTTTGCCGTGCTGACCCTCATTGAAAAGTTCTCAAATCCCAATATGCCGGTAGGCTACGCCTCGGTTATTATCGCGGTATTAATCTTTGCCGGGATTCAACTGGTGTCTGTGGGCGTAATCGGGGAATACGTGGGCCGCATCTTCTTGTCCCAGAACCGGAAACCGCAGTATACGATCCGGAAACGTTTCGATAAAAAGAACGAAAATAAACAACCATGAAAATAGCCACCAAGACACCAAGGCGCCAAGAAACACCAAGGAATTTATTATTAAAAAAACATTGGCGCCCTGGTGCGCCGGATCTTGGTGGCAAAAATTTCCATGGTCCGCGGGTAAGGATTCTTCCTCTATGATCAAAGAAGAATACGAGAAGATGTATGAGTTCGAGAACCACTACTGGTGGTACCGGGGACTCCATGAGTTGGTCCGCTATTACGTGGCTTCCGTTTCCAGGGCCGGGAAAAAAAGAAAAGAAATCAGCGCTGAACCGCTGCGGATTTTCGACGCCGGGTGCGGTACGGGCCGGATGCTGGAATTACTGGATGAATATGGGACGTTAGAAGGCATCGATTATTCGCCCGAAGCCATTTCCATGTGCCGGCAGCGGGGCCTGGAAAAGGTTGAAACCGGCGACCTTAATCTCTGGAACTCTCCCCCGGACGTTTATGATATGATTATCAGCAATGATGTGATCTGCACGTCGGGCGTGGAAGACGACCTGGCTGTAATTCGGATATTCTATTCAGCGCTGAATCCGGGCGGATACCTGATCTTAAATCTTCCTGCTTTTATGGTACTGCGCAGTATGCACGATTTTGCCGTCTCCGGGATACGACGCTACCGTAAAAAGAAAACGGCCCGGACACTGCAAGAAATGGGCTTTCATATGGTCCGCGTCAATTACAGGCTGCCGGCATTATTTGTTTTTATTCTATTTCAAAAATATATCCTGGGGCTTTTTTCCAGGGATGAAAACAAAACCGTAACTTCGGATTTGAAACCGCTGCCGTCCTGGCTCAATGGCTTGCTATATTTTATGAACCGGTTGGAAAACCGTCTGTTTACTTGCGGGGTTCCTTTCCTGTTCGGCAGTTCCCTATTTATCGTGTGTAAAAAGTGAATACTATGAATGAAATTATTGTCAAGAATTCAAAATTAATTACGCTGCAGCATATCGATGACGGCCATGACGGCAGTATATCGGTGGCGGAAAATTTTAAACAGGTCCCTTTCGCCGTTAAGCGGGTCTATTATATTTACAACCTGGTGAACCCTAACGCCATCCGGGGAAGACATGCCCATAAGAAACTGGAGCAGGTGCTCTTTTGTATTAGCGGATCTTGCGAGATCGGATTGGACGACGGGACCAATCGCCAGGATATTACATTAAATACTCCCAATACCGGAGTCTAACTGGGCGTGGAATTGTGGCATACCATGAAGAATTTTTCCGAGAATTGTATCCTGCTGGTGCTGGCCTCGGATGTTTATCAAGAGAACGATTATATCAGGGATTATGATGAATTTATAAAATATATTGACCGCCAACGTCAACCCCTGACGCAAGAAGGAAAGGAAGACCTATGAAACCGGTTTCAAAGCGAACAATTATTACAGCGGTAATATTTAGCATTGGCGTAATTTGTCTTTTGGCGCTGGCGTTATGGACGCCATTGCTTTCGTTTATTCAACATTGGATAAGCATCCTTTATAAGAAATTCGAAACCGGTTACCGGGTGAAAATCGCCTA
>JAUPLE010000205.1 GCA_030837085.1 Acidobacteriota bacterium
AAGGCCCGGGGTGGCTATGACTCAGCGCTTCGGATTTGTGATGAAGCGATAGCAAAATTTCCCGATGAAGTAGTGCCTCGCACGATAAAGACGGAGATATTGAAAGCACGGGGAGATTATGACGAGGCGATGCGCTTGTGTAATGATACCATCCAACGGTTTCCCCAGGACGTTGTGCTCCGGAATATAAAGAGCGAGATATTGAAAGCGCGGGGAGATTATGACGAGGCGATGCGCTTGTGTAATGAGACCATCCAACGGTTCCCCCAGGAAGTTGTGCCCCGCACGATAAAGACGGAGATATTGAAAGCGCGGGGAGATTATGACGAGGCGTTGCGCTTGTGTAATGAGAACATAACCATATTTCCATTTAACACTGTTGTTAAAAGGATAAAACTTACAATTTTATTTTTGATGGGGACGCTCAAGGAGTCGGAATTCCCCATTTTAGACAAAACTCCTAAAACAGATGATGATTTTATCGAATATCACCTGCTGGGAATGTTCTATTTAAAAAAAGGCAACTTCGATGAAGCCCTTAAAATATTTGACTATGGCATTAAGAACGCAAATACTTATGAAAGCCGGCGCTACTTTTTCTCTGCCCTTTGCGTCGCTAAAATAAGGCAGAATAAATATCGAGAGACAAGAGACCTACTATTGAAAAATGAAGATCCTTTAAATTTAATCCCACTCAACCGGCTGTTATTGATTCATTCGACCGCTGCGTTGGGCGATATCCCGGGGGCGGAAAAAATCTCCCAAAACTTCGTCTCAAAAGAAGCCCATCTGAGCAAGCTGAAAACCAGTCTGATATACCGCTATGAATTAAACCGCGGCGGTGAACCGCCCGTATACGATAATATCGAAAATCTCGATAGAATCATCCGGGAAGAAGAAGAATATCTCCTACTTGAAAGAGAAATATACCCACTCGCGGCATAACGAAAGGATCATAGATTAATAAAAATTACAGCCACGGACGAACACGGGGGGCGCCGCTTTTTCATATACTTATTGTATAATTTATGCAGGAGGTGATTCATATGACACACCTGGATATCTCGTTGCCTGATGAAATTGCAAAAAAATTAGTGCTTATACCAAATAAGAACCGTTTCATAGCAAAGGCCATAAAAGAACAATTTGAACTCGAGAGGCGGAAAGGACTCGAACGTCTTCTGATAGAAGGTTATAAAGCGACTAACCTCGAGGAAAAAGCTGTAAATGCAGAATGGGAAAGGGCAAGCCTGGAAAAATGTAATCAAATTAGGACCATTGATAAGCAGCGTTTGATTAAGGCGCTTGGAAAGATACGCCCGGAAATAATTGAAGCGGTAGAAGAAGCAACAAAAATACATTTAGAAATGAAATAGTGGTGTGGCTTAGATATTACCTTTTCTCCTGTGCCGTCCACAAAGCTTGAAACTCGAACCCTGGATTGACAAAAAAATCGATCTCAAGTATAGTAATCGTCATAATGTTAGACAGACAATTCCAAAACATGTTAAGGAGTTGAAAATGACTAAAATGTTGAAATTTTCGATTATTTTAATATTGATGTTGATTATCTTGATGATGCCGGCAGCATCGTCGGATACAAAGATCAAAGAATCACGCCCGGTGGACGCGGCGCAAAAACGCCAGGCTATAACGGAATTGGCAAAATTAATAAGAGCACGATATGCAATCGCCGAAACCGCAGAAAAGGCCGCGCAATTGCTGGAAAAAAATCTTGCCGAAGGATCGTATGATAAAATCGACGACGCCCAGGCTTTTGCCGCGGCTATCACCACGGACATCCAGGGCCTTACCGGGGATAAACATTTCCGGGTAGGACCGGAACCCCTGCCGGAAACTAAACCGGAACCGGCTGCCCCCGCCAAACCGGTAGATCAAGAAGCGGAAAGAACTGCCTGGCTCGCTGGAGTAAGAAGGGGGAATTATGGATTTCTCAATATCAGTATACTGCCGGGGAATGTGGGGTACCTGGATTTTCGCCGTTTCCAGCCTCCTGATCTTGCCGGAGATACCCTGGTGGGGGCCATGGCCTTCCTGGCCAACACCGATGCCATTATCATTGACTTGCGCAACTGCAGGGGCGGCAGCGCATATATGACAGGATATTTTGCCGGGTACTTTTTTTCCAGGGCAACTCACCTTTTCGACATGGAATTCCGCGGCGACAACGTTACCGATCATTTTTGGACCATCGCCTATCTTCCCGGAAAGCGCCTCCCTGACGTACCACTGTACATTTTGACCAGCGCCTACACATTTTCCGGCGCAGAGGGTTTCGCCTACCGGTTTAAAGTACTCAAACGCGCTACTATTGTGGGCGAAACAACCGGCGGTGGGGCGAACGCCGGAGGGGTACTGGATGTGGCGCCGTTCTTTCGCGTCTATATGCCCATGGGGCGACCCGTAGACCGGGATACCGGCACGAATTGGGAAGGAACCGGCGTAGAACCGGATATAAAAACCACGGCCCGCGAAGCGTTAGTCACGGCCCACCTGGAAGCCCTCAAGAAATTAAAAACCAAAGCCGCCTCGAAAGATGACCAGGCACGATTGGATTGGGCAATCGAACGAGTAACGGCCGGTCGCCATCCCGTATACCTCAGTAACGAGGAACTCCGGCGTTTTATTGGGGACTATGGAACGAGTCGCGTTTTTGTTGAAGGGGACCAGCTTCGTTTCCAACCCGAGAACCGTGGGACTTTTCTTCTAACTCCCCTCTCACGAACGATTTTCACGGTTGACGCCCAGGAATTGGCGCGATTGGAATTTATCCCCGGGCTCGGCGGCCGCATCGAAAAATTGATTTATATCGATGAAGGTGGATTTCGGGAAGAGTTCGTCCGTAATGATACGAAAATAAAGTAGCAGGAGACGCCAATGTCTAAAATAAATAAAAAAACCATTTTCCTTTTACTAATATTTGTCCAGTTCTTTTTTTTAAAAGCCGCTGGAATACCGCAAAATCTACAGGACCCAGCCATTTTAAACCTGGATCGGATTTTCAGTCCTGATGAATTCCGCGCCCAGAAATTCGGACCCGCCCGCTGGCTCCAACACCACCCCGGTTATACCACCCTGGAACCTTCGACTGCTAAAACCGGGGGCAAAGATATTGTCCGGTATGACCCCCAAACCGGGAAACGAGAGATCATGACGCCTGCCGGTTGGTTAATCCCTCCCGGGAAAACATCGCCCCTGGAAATCGAAGATTACCAGTGGTCGCCGGATGGAAAACAGTTGTTGATTTTCACTGAAAGCAGAAAGGTATGGCGTCAGAACACCCGCGGCGATTATTGGGTCCTCAACCTCCGCACCCGTGAGTTATGGAAACTGGGGGGCGAGGCTGCCGAGAAAGAACCTTCGACTTTAATGTTTGCCAAATTTTCCCCGGATAGTTCCCGGGTCGGTTATGTCCGCAAAAACAACCTTTTTGCCCAGGACCTGGCCACCCGCCGGATCATCCAATTAACTATTGACGGCTCAACGACCATTATCAACGGCACTTTCGATTGGGTTTATGAGGAGGAGTTTTTCTTGCGGGACGGGTTTCGCTGGAGCCCGGATAGTAAGTTCATTGCCTATTGGCAATTGGATGCCGCGGGCGTAGAGAATTTCTATCTCATCGACTACACCAGCGGCCTCTACCCCAAAATCATTCCCGTACAGTATCCCAAGGCGGGTACTGTTAATTCCGCCTCTCGCGTCGGCGTGGTAAGCGCGCAGGGCGGTCAAACAACCTGGTTCGATTGTCCCGGCGATCCTCGCCAACATTACATCGCCCGCATGGACTGGGCGGATAATTCCGATGAAATCGTATTCCAACGCCTCAACCGGCTGCAAAACACCAATTGGCTTATCATGGGAAATATTCACACCGGGAAAACCGACACGATTCTTACCGACACCGACAGCGCCTGGGTCGAAGTATGCGATGATCTCCTCTGGCTGGAAAATGGCAAACGTTTCACCTGGGTCAGCGAGCGGGACGGATGGAAACATGTTTACATCGTATCCCGTTCCGGCGCAGAAATGGAATGCATTACCCCCGGGGCTTTCGATGTCATCAAGGTAGAAAAAATAGACGAGAAAGGCGGATGGCTTTATTACGTCGCCTCCCCCCAGCATGCCGGGCAGCGGTATCTCTTTCGGACGAGGCTCACCGGCAAGGAGCGGCGTCAGCCGCAGCAGTTGACGCCCGCGGCTCAGCCCGGCACCCACACTTATCAAATTTCCCTTGACGCCCAATGGGCCATTCATACCTATTCCACTTTTGAGACGCCGACGGTGACCACCCTTATCCGGCTGCCGGAACATGAAAAAAAACGTACCTTGGTGGACAATGCCCTGTTGCGAGAGAAAGTGGCGGCGCTCAAAAGGACGCCGGTGGAATTTTTTTCCGTAACTATTCAAGATGATAATAGTGGCCAGCCGGTGCGGTTGGACGGCTGGTGCATGAAACCGCCCGCGTTTGCTCCCCCAAAAAAATACCCTGTTTTATTTTATGTATACGGCGAGCCCTGGAACCAGACCGTATTGGACCGGTGGGGTAGTAATTACATGTATCTCTGGCATTTATACTTGACTCAGCAGGGGTACATAGTGATAAGTATCGATAACCGCGGCACGCCCGCGCCGCACGGCAGGGAATGGCGAAAATGCATTTACCGCCAGGTTGGCATACTGGCATCCGCGGACCAGGCCAGGGCGGTCCAGGCCATTATTAAAGAACGGCCTTATGTCGATTCTAACCGCATAGGAACGTGGGGCTGGAGCGGCGGGGGCGCCATGGCGCTTAATGCCATTTTCCGTTACCCTGATCTTTACCATACAGCCATCGCCGTGGCACCGGTGACCGACCAACGATATTACGACACCATTTACCAGGAACGCTATATGGGCATGCCCGACGATAACAAGGAAGGGTATAAAAACGGTTCACCCATACATCTGGCGCATCAACTCAAAGGAAATCTCTTGTTGGTGCACGGCACGAGCGATGATAATGTCCATTTCCAGAATACCGAAGCCCTTATCAACGCCCTGGTGGAAGCCAATAAACAGTTTTCATTGATGATTTATCCCAACCGCAGTCATTCCATCAGGGAAGGTTCAAACACCAGCCGCCACCTGTATGAATCGATGACCCGCTTCCTGGAAGAAAAACTGCCGGTAAAATAAGCGAATAAACCAGCGGCGGATTTCGTCTGTGCCTCCGGTGGGTGAGGTAACCCAATGTTTACCGGTATATTGTATCAAAGCAAGCATTTCTTTGCGTACCTTTGCATCGATTAAAATACAAAGAGTGTGGCAGTACGAAAATCAATAAGCCCACAACAGCGTCAACAAAGCGCAAACACCGGTAATCACCAGGGAAATTACAAAAACCGTGCGAATAACCTGGGCTTCTTCACCAATACGATCAATAGAAGCAGCCGCATTTTGCAATTTCGCTGGAGAGATGACGCTGGCCAACCCACCACCGATGCCGCTGGCCGCGGCCAATATAAATCCAATCGCCCCGATTTGCTGGGCTGTGGAAAGATGGAGCTTTGTCAGCATGGCGATGGAAGAAGTCTCAGACCCGCTAATAAAACCGCCCAACAATCCCAGGTAAGGAGTTACCAGGGGATAGAGTTTCCCGAAAAACTGCGCCGACGCCTGGGCTACGACATAGATCATGTTGTGGGTATTATCCAGTAATTGCCAATCTACGCTTTTGCCCGAATGGTTGATCACATAGGCGATGGCAAAGAACACAGCCGCGGCAAAGGTAGGACGTGGGGCCCGTTTCAACCATTTCTTCAATGATGTGGTCAACTGGGCGCGGGTGGGTTTTAGAAACGGCAGCGCCGCCAGGGTGCTGATTAAAATCCAGAAATACGCCTGCCAGAAAAACCGGAGTTTTTCCGGAGCACCCGGGATAATGTTCAAAGGCATGGCCAGTTTATTGAATGTAAAATTGAAAAACGGTAAGAAAGGAGCGTTCATCAACAGTGAGCAAACGGTCAAGATCAGCCAGGGGGAGAGGGCAGCAGCCAGCGGCAGGCGTTTTTCGGCAGACAGGTCCGCCTCGGTAAGGTCGCTGCGGTCGATTAATTTCCGGCCTTTTATTTTGAGATAGAGCAGCATGACAATCACCACTGCCAGACCCGCGGCAATGCCGGTAAGCGTTACCATTCCCAAAGCGTTCATACCGATAGCAACAAATCCAGCGGTCATCCCGGTTAATAAAGTAGGGATTAGTCCTTTCCACATCATTTTCCAGCGGCCCACGATCCACAGCATGCCGAAAGCAATACATGTACTGATAGCGGGCATGTAGCGGGCAAAGTAATGGCCAACCTGGTCCACCGGTTGACCTACGAAGTTAGCAAAAACCACCACCGGGATACCTAGAAGCGCATAAGTGCATAGGGCGTCATAGCCAATGGCCGGCAGGGCAATGGCGGCAAAGGAAGAGTAACCCAAAGCCAGCATGATGGGCGGCAGGATCGATACGGGAACCGCACCCAGGGCGGTAAGCAATGTACCGAACCCGATATTAATGAGCAGGATTTGCGCTACTTTATCTTCCCGCGCCACGGTTTTAATTAAAGTCACTACCCGGGCAATGGCTCCTGTTTCCAGCATAACCGTTACTTGTAGGATCGAGGTGGCCACCACCAGGGCAATGGGAAAAGAAGCCACAATCCCACCAAGGCTGGCTTTAAATATCACCGGTAATGCTGTTTTGAAGTAGAGCCATGCCACCACGACCGAGACGATCCACCCGACGGTTCCGGCTACATCCGCGGCGGTCCGGCGCAGCGCTAAAAGCAAAAATATAACGATAATAGGCAAAAGGGCCAATAAGACAACAAAGATATTCATGTTCGTTTCCTTTTCTTAATTGCGAATGAGGGTTTCTTTTAATAAGAGGGCATTATAATTGAAATGAATAACAATTGCAAGCCAGGATAAGAAGCCCACGGAACACACGGAACACACGGAACACACGGAACACACAGAACATAAGGAAAATTAAAAGCAGCGAAGGACGGAAACTTTTTTATTTAAAGTTCCTCCGCATCAAAGGTATTGCCCTGGCTTATATCCCCGGTTTTCCAACCCTTGAGGAACCAGCGGGTTCGCTGCGCAGAGGTGCCGTGGGTGAAAGAGTCCGGGACAACATATCCCCGCGTCTTTTTTTGGATGCGATCGTCGCCCACTGCCCCGGCGGCATTGATGCCCTCTTCGATATCACCTTCTTCCAGGATATTTTTCATGCGCTGCGCGTGATGAGTCCAAACGCCCGCCAGGAAATCGGCTTGTAGTTCCAATTGAACCGAAATGCGCTTATATTCACGCTCGCTCAGTCGTTCCCTCATTTGGTTTGTTTGGTCCATGATTCCCAGTAGATTCTGTACATGGTGGCCGATTTCGTGGGCAATGACATAGGCCATGGCAAAATCTCCCTGGGCATCTAAGCGCCGCTGTAATTCCTGGAAAAAGTCAAGATCAATATAAACTTTTTCGTCTCCCGGGCAATAAAAGGGTCCGGTGGCCGATTGGGCGTAACCACACGCGGACTCGGTTGCCTCTGAAAATAACACCATCTTGGGTTCGCGGTATCTACGTCCCGATTTTTGGAATACTGAATTCCATACATCTTCGGTATCTGCCAGGATAACCGCGGCAAAATTTCCCAGGTCTTTCTGCTGGGCTGTGAGGGGACGCACCTTGGAGGGTTCATTTTTTTGTAAGGATTGGGTGATCTGGGTAATTTTATCGCCTTTACCCCCAAAAAATAGGTAGATAACCAGGGCTACCACAGCGCCCACTCCACCGCCAACCGAGAGGCCCTTGCGGCCCATCCCACGGCGGTCCTCAATATTCTCACTTTGTCGTCTTCCTTGCCAACGCATATTTTCCTCCTTTTCTTAACCTAAGTACTTTGAAACATGATAAAATTATAGAGGATTTATTATCATATTTCAATAGTCCCGGTTAAACCGGTTTCGAATAACCGGAAGATTACAAAACAAACGCCAAAACCATCCAGGACAGACCGAATTCTTCCCGGTGTTGACAGGATTAATGATTAAGAAAGCAGCGGACAGCATAAACCAGGAAAAATAATAACCAGGAGCATTGAAAGCAAAATATATGATTTTATAAAATATAGCCGATCGGATATAAGATATATCTGATCGGCTTTAAAAAATATTTGATCGGCTGCAAATAATGGCCAATCGACTAATTAATAATGTCAATCAGCTAAATAAAATTGTAAATCAGAAATAAAAATATTTCAATCGGATATAAATATTAATTGATCGACTTTAGAATATTTTCGATAGGCTTTATAAAATAGTCAATCGGCATAAAATATAAATCGATCGGCTCAGTAAAATAGTCAATCGGCTAAAATATAATCAGAAAAATTAATTTTTTCATAATGCAACCCCTTCCTTTTATTGAAAACATGTGTTAAAATGAGCCATCCTACTAATTTAGGAGGTTGAAACAATGCAGCGAAAAACAATTTTACAGGACATTGCGCTGAGGTTGAAGAAAACCCGCGAGGCGCTGGGAATTTCCTCGGGTGATATGGCCAGGCGTATCGGTACATACCCGGCGACCTATTACAAGTATGAGAACGCCAGGTCTTTTCCCCATTTTACAATCCTGTCCAGGCTGGGGGATAGCCTGGGAATTTCCCTGGACTGGTTAATCCTTAACAAAGGGCCGATGTTTTCTGAAGAAAAAGAAAACAAAACCGCGGCAAAGGTTTTGCCGGATGAAATCCGGGAATTGGTGGAGCAGATGGAACAAATTCCTGTGCTGAAATATGAAATCCTCCTCAATTTTCACAAATTCAAAGAGAGCCGCCAATTAGCCATGACCGTACCGACCGCTGACAATGGGGCGACCGCGGTTCCAACGGTCGCCGTGAAACAAGAGCCGGAATAGGAGACGGGAGTTTAGGAGGCGAGCCATGATGTATAAAACAAGTAGCCTGGCGGATTTTATGTACAATTCAAAAAACGCCCTGGTGAATGCCAGGAATGAACAAAAGATTTACCCCCTCCTGGCAGGGTATAATATGACCGCTGAAAAAATCGACAAAGGGCTCTCGATGCTTGATGCGCTTATGAAAGCGGATAGGAAGAAAACAGAGTTACATGGGCTTCAATTAATGGCGCGGGCTGAGTTTAAGAAAATATTCCTGGAAGTAAACAAGGAATACCTGGAACATGTCAATTTCACAAAATTGCAGTGTCGGAAAGACCCCGTAAAACTGGAGAAACTATTATTACAGGAGCCCAGGACAAGGGTTATCAATGGGTGGCTGCGGCAGGCGGACACCTTTTACAGCAATATCCTGGATGATCCCGAGTTAATTGGCCGGTTAGCGGATACCGCAATTACCGTGGAAAGGTTGCGGGAGGGCTATGCGAATGTTCAGCGGGTATTGCAGGCTCGGAGTAAGTATACCGAGATCATAGGCATGGCGCAGGATGCGACGGAGAATCGGAATATATTACTGGAGGAATTCAATTTTTGGATGAAGGAATTCATTTACATTTGTAAGGTAGCGTTGAAAGATCATCCGCAGCTTCTCGAGTCGTTGGGAATCCAGGTATTATCGGCGGGGTATACCAGGCAGAAAGCATATTTTAAGGGTTCTTAAAATCATTGATTGGTAGATGGTGAGAGGTGAGTGGGCAAGCGTTTATTAAACATGGGTGGCCCGTCTGGCGGATTACCGTAATACATTTCAGCGGTTACAACGAATGCGCCGAGTTTAACCGGATTAATTCATGAAATTGCATGAAACACCCGCTTCAATCCATTGAAACTTACGAATTCTATAATTGAAGCTCTCGAAAAATCAGTGTAAATCGGCACTGCCAAAAAGATTAGCGGGCAGCCAAATTTTTCCCTTTCCAGGTTTTGACGCTTTTAAAAAAAAGAGGCGGTATTCTCTTGACAAATAGAAAAAAATTCAATACTATTCATCTTGGATTTAGCGAAAAATCCAATTGATATTATGATGACAGGCTTTCGGGTAGGTGTTGGATTTTATAATTAATCCATAAAAAGGAGGTAATTTTTATGGCTCCACTTGATGAAGAGTTGGAAAGGCAAGAAGTGGAAAAAGTCAGGGCTGAAGCCCAGAAAATTCAGCCCGGCGACCTCCCCATTGGATTTTATGTGGTGACTCGGAGCGGTAAATTCATCGAATGCAGCCGGAAGGTGCGCCAGATCCTGGAATTACCGCTTGAAGGGGAGATCAATGCCTCGATCGCCGATTTCTTCCTGAACCCCAGAAAGAGAGAAGATCTGATCGAAATTCTGCAAAAAAATGAGAACCAGGGTAATGTCCTTGAAAAACAGGTTATCCCTTTTAAAGTGGGGAAGCGGGAGATATTTGTCCAGGACCACTGCCGCTTACTCCGGGACCCGAAAACCCAGGAGATCATTGGGTTTATTGGCTGCCTGGAGGATGTGACCGAGGAGGAAAATTACCGGCGACTTTTCGACATTTTGCCTGTCGGGGGCTACCGGTTGGATATGAGAGATAATATCGTGTATGTCAATCCGTCAATGGTTAAAATGCTTGGGTACAATTCGGAACAAGAGTTGATTGGAAAACCGGTTAAAGATCTTTATGCCAACCTAGACGAGTTTTTGGCCTTCGAGCAAATGATAAAAAAGAATGGATATGTAGTAGATCGAAGAGTCGAACTCCTGAGAAAGGATGAGAAGACGATCTTCACTTCGATTAATGCCTTTTCCATTCTCGACAGCAATGGGAATTATGTAGGTCGGGAAGAGACACTAACCGATGTGACTAGTGAAGAGCGTTATCGGAGGATTTTAACCGATGTACCGGTCGGTTTTTACAGGGTGAGAATAGAGAATGGAGAGGAGATCATTCGTCACTGCAATAAACAGTTTGCGGAAATGTTCGAATTTGATAAAGAAGTAGATGTGATCGGATTTAAAATGAAAGATATGTATTCTACTTCCGAGGATTACCCAAGATTTCAAGAATTGATTAAAGAGCAAGACCAAATCAATAAGCCTCTCCTGGTTACTCTTTGAGAGTAAAAACAAGAAAAGGGCGTAACATTGTTATTGAAATCAACGCCAGGGTACTACATGACCGAAATAATCGTATTATTGGCCGGGCCGGTGTGGTGCGCGACATTTCAGAGGAATTTGCCTTGAGAGAACAAGTCAAAGAATTTACGGTTGACATCGGCAACGTGCTGCATTCCTATTCATCTATCCTGATTTCAGTGCACCACTCGATCAGGGCTGTGATCGATTCTCTGGGGATCGATCCCTTTGAAGGAGAGGAGACTTTGCTTATTGAAAGAGAAATGGCGGTACTTCAACAACCGACAGCTAACCTGATCTTCTCTTTAGACAGGTTAAATGGGGTTGTAACCGCACGAGGTGTTTCCAATTTGATTCAACAAAATCAATGGTTGGAACTACAGCATTCAATTGAGAAATTGAATCACGTAAAAGATATTCCTTACCTGGAGTTTCGGCTTCCCACCCTGCGAGAAATAGTTCAACATATAATTGATATTTGCCGGAAAATAGAAGTAGTAAAACAGATACAAGATATGGTTCTACAAGTTAGAAATGCCGCCGAAGAACTGCTGCGAATCTGCAGCCTGATCAACCTGCACTATGCCAGCGATGCCATTATTGCGATTGGGCAACAGGTCCGCTCCCTACGGGAGTATGTGATCTTCGGCGCTCGAAAAAATGAACCGAAAATCGCCTGTAAAATCGGCGAACTTATCTTTCATGCAGTTATCAAAATGGAGGAATTTGCCCGCAGCCAGGGAGTGGTCATAAAAACCAAAGTTAATACACCTAACATCTATGTAAAAGTAGTAGAAAGGGATGTGGTGCGGGCCTTAACCAACCTGTTGCACAATGCCATTAAATATAGTTGGTGCAGAAATAAAGGAGAATCGCTTTGGATTTTAATTCGTTCTTTAACAAATAAAGACAATCAAATTTCAATAGAGTTTGAAAATTTTGGGGTTCCTATCCCCAAAGAAGAAATCAGCCAGGATTTAATTTTCCAGATCGGTTACCGGGGCCGGCTGTCCAGCGACCGGGGCCGCATGGGAACTGGTGTGGGTCTATCGGACAGCCGTCGGGTGGCGCGGGAATACGGTGGAAATATGATTATTAAAAGTCGGCCGGCTTTCCCTGCCAGAAGGGATGATGACTATAATCACCCGTTCCTGACCACGGCAGTATTTACATTACCTATACTTACTAGATAAGGAGATCAAATCATGAAAAAAATTCTGTGGATCGAAGATGAGGCCACCGCCGATATGAGGAACCTGGCCGGGCCATTATATGACAGCGGCCAATATGACCTGGTAGTGGCATTCAATGCTTCCGAAGGAGAACGACAGATGATGAAATCTGAATTTGATGCAGTGGTGGTGGATATCCGCATACCGCCCGGCAGTGATCAAAGATGGATCAAACTTTATTCTCAATCCGGGCAAAACAAAATAATGGCCCGGTTGGGCCTGCAACTGCTTTATAGTCTGTTGAAACCCGAAATGGCGAGGGTTAAACTCGATTCTAGACCAACCTGGATCACTCCCGAACGGTTCGGCCTGCTCACTGTAGAAACCCGGAAAGAAGTGGAAGAAGATTTAAAAAACCTCCACATCCAGGTCTCTAGAGAAAAGACCGAGAAACTGCCCTTTAACACACTCGTTGAAATCATCGAAGATGTCCTCACTAATTATTAACACGTCAAATCCTGACATTTTCTGGCAAAATATTCTTTATCCTCCTGTATTAATAGTTCAGAGCAGGAATAATGACCAATTCTCTA
>JAUPLE010000022.1 GCA_030837085.1 Acidobacteriota bacterium
AATTTTTAGCTGGAAAAACTTATCTTAAAAAAAGTTCATTAGCTACTAACACTATTAATAAACTAAATAGCTCAAAGATTCCTGATATAAAAATAATGGCATGGGATGGTGCGTCGTATTTTTCTGGCAGCACATTGACAATCTACTGGAATCCAAATGAGGGTAACCTTATAGGACCTGGACAAGTTCAATCTCCATCCCTAATCCTTGCTCATGAATGCCTACATGCTTTAAGAAAATTGGAGGATCCCCAAGGCCAACTTATAGATAAATCTATTGAAATGGAAGATTTCGATGATATGGAAGAATTCAGAGTGATTGTTCTCGAAAGATCAATTGTGAAACAAATAAATAAAAAATTAAAAAATGGGCCATTTGAATCAATACGAGATAGCCATAATGTAGTAGGAATTCCAGTGGTCTCTCCTACGAGTAAAAAAGAAATGAAATAAGGAGAATTAACATTATGATAGAAGAATTAAAAAGACAAACCAGGATTATACTGTGTAATTTTTGGAAAATATCTATAATTTTAATAGTAAGCGCAATTTGTGTTGCAGATGCAAGATCATATAATGAAATTGTAAATCTCAAAGTTGAGAATAAAGAAATAGCACTCAAACACTACCATAATTGGTCACTTGAAACAAAAAAGAAACGTGATGCTATGATGTTAAATCATCAAAACCCATTTCTCGTTGAAAATGACTATGCTTTCATTGAATGTATTGATAAAAAGACAGGCCGTAGACTATTCAAGAAACCTACACCTGCTTTAACTTACCTCTATATCAGCAGTGATTCGAAATATATTATAGGCCTTTCTAAAATTCAACTGGATAACCCTTATCAATTTGTTTGTTTCGATTTAGAGGGTAATTTAGTCGCAAAGAAACACATAACTCCTGAGGAGGCAAAATTATCTTTATCAGACTATCAAGATTTTAAAGAGAGATATTCAATCGCCTATGATCTATTGATATCATTGGAAAGAATAACCAGAATAGGAAATGAAGTTTATATTGATTTTTCTGGCATGAATATGCCAATTATGCTTGGTAAAGCCTGGGATTACTTATTTAGTAAAATTACTCTATCACATTTATCCAAAAATTTCAGCGACTCAATAAGTAATTGGGTATTCTGGTATAATGCAAAGGATCCCAAGATTGAACTCAATTATAATAATAAAGGGCAATTGATTGGAGTTTCTCTTCTTGATCCCAAGGGGGAACGTTTCGAAATACCAATTGAAATCAGCAAAAGTGAGGAGAAAGTTGAGTGCAAACCGAAATGTCATTGAGGATATGAAGCGCTTCATTGCCGAATACCGTCCGCAGACCAGTAAGTACTATTATTATATGAACGATCAAATCAACTCTACGCGGATCATTACGGATGACGTCGGGAACGTGGTCTATTCCGAAATGGATTACTTTGGGGCGAAATAGGGGGCAGGCCAATTTTCAATCCTAAATCCTTGTTTTTTTTGCACGCTTTCTTGAGGTATTAGTATAAATTCCCCCTTACTGCCTGAGGCCCCGCAAAAGCTTTTGTATAAAAAATGGCGAATTATAAGAATTTTGAACCTTTGTATTTGAATTTATTAGTGATTTGGATTTTCCTGGCGGGCCAGGCTTTTTGGTTCCGCCTCGACTGGACTAATCAGTATAAGGTTTACGTTATTTGGGTACTTCGCTTCCCCTTCCACTGCTGAGGACAAGTTCGATAGAACCGGTGGCGGAAGCGCCGTCGCTGTCCGAAACTTCAAAAACGATCTGGATAGAATCGGGAATAGCCGGGACAGCGGACTCCGGTTCGGGTTCCGACCTGTTTTTTCTGGAAGATGAAGCATCTTCATCTTCCGGTCGGAGCGCCGGCTGGACCTGGTCCTGGGTGTCAACCGGCGCAGCATCGATAAACCAGCTAATTATCCCGGTTTTACGATCAATAAAAATGTCCCAGTCCTGCGGCTCCAGCAGCCGGTAAGTAAGGGAGTCGCCGTCAGGGTCTTCGGCGTTAATCTTATAGCGAAATTCCCCGGGGACGTCGAAATGCGGTACAGGCAAAAGATTCAAAATAGGCGCTGAGTTCCCGATGCTAATCTCATCGCTGTCGGCGGGTTCCGCTTCGATTTTTCCCCGGACCGCCTTTACCCGGCAATACAGGGTATTTCCCTTTTTAAAATACTGCCTATCCAGGACATTGGTTTTACCGTCAGGGACGGCGTCGCCATTGACATACCATTGGTAAGAATATTTTACGAACTGCATGTCCGCATGTTTTAAGACCGGTTGGGCGTGGATGAAATCCTGGGAAGTGGGGGTGTCGGGGCTCAGCAAAACCTCTTTAATTACCGGTTTTGTCGGCAGCGGCGGTCTCTCTTTGACCACAATCTCACCCCCGGCTGTTTTTATAACCCTATCTTTATTCCCGGGCCAGAAAAAAATCGCTGCCAGTATAAGCATTACCAGGATGACCCCGGATGCAATGATTATTGTATTTTTTTTCGGCGATGTCTTCTTCAATTTCAATTTAAAATTTCTTGCTTTGTCTTGCATGGTTTATCCTTATTTACTGCTTAACCGGTCGTTTAAAAAATCTCATGGAGACAATCTTTTGGGCAACCCCGCCGTCCCCGTCACTGGCCGTGATGGTGAACTTAAATAAATCGGGGAGATTCTCGTCCAGGATACAGGTAACCTCGCCGCTGGAAGCATCAATTTGAGCATCCACCAGGGGAATCATTTCACCCTCGGTTTCCTGCTTGTCCATTTCCATGGAGAAAGTCAGGGTATCATTATCCGCATCTTTGGACTTGACGGTGAATTTATAGGTCCCGGGCCCCTTAACCTCCGGCAGGACAACCTCTTCGATTTCCGGGGGAGAATTCAGAACAATATATGTATCGGAGCGTTTTTTGGCAAGTAATTGTTCATCTTCATAGAGCTTCACATCGGCAAACAAGATATCGTGCTTTTTAAAGGTATTGGGCGGTAATGAGGCTTCTTTTGTTTCTTCCAACGGTTTGCTGTTTTTCCAGAAGACATAAGTAAGATATTGATTATCCTTCAGCGGTTCCGCGGTTTCCACTTCGATGGCGGCAGTGGAATCCACGCGGATTTTTTGCGGGCTGAGAGATACTTTTTTCAGGATTCTCCCTGCTTCAGCCGCTTTTTCAACGTCCGACGGTTCCCCTTGCCTTTCGCTTTGATTGACTTCATCGCCCGGTTCATTTTCCGTGTTTACGGTTGATTTGGACCTGTCGTACTTTTTAATATCCGAGGTATCGGTGGGGTCGGTTTCGCCGCCTCCGCAGGCAACGGAAACCAACCCCACCAGGACAACCGCCGCCGCCAGGAAGATCAGCGGCAGCGGCCGTATTTTTTTTATGAAACAAGGGTTCGACATTATTTCTTTTTCTCCAGCCAGAACACAACGCCGCCGGGATAATCCAGGCTTTTGGCGTGGGTGCTCAGGTTACTATCCTCGCCGGAATCTCCCCCGGGGACGGAAGCCACATTGCCATCGGTGCCCTCATACATGATATACTCTTTGCCTCCGTATATACCGCCGCCGGCGATCCGCCCCATGTGATTGCTCCCGGTGATATCATTACTAACTCCACAACCGATGCTCAATTCATAAAAGGTCATCGTTCCTTCATTCGGCGCAGCGCAAGGATTGTCCAGGGTTGTAGACGAAATAGACGGGGGTTGATAGGTATTGAAATAGATATGGGGATTATAGTATTGGTCAGGGAGTATCAGTGGATCGGGATCGAAGATTTTTTCCGCGGCAGCGGGGTATTTGAAGTACCAACCGTTGTTTTCGGTATCTAAAGTGGATTGCGGTAGGCTGTTGTCGTCCCAGAGCGAACTGACATCCAGCAGTTGGGAAGTTTCATTCAAACCGGTGGTGTATTCGTTATCTATTTTATGTAAAAGGATACCGTTATCTTTGAAGATTACAAAAGCCCCGGCAGCGGAATTTGTCCTGGGTCGGTCGCGGTCGCCGGTGCCAAAGCACACCCAGGGCGTATAACACCTGTCATATGCCACCGCGGGTGAAAGATATATGGGATTGTAAGTGCGTGCAACCACCCTTTCGCTAGCCTGGAAAGTACCGGAATTAAGGCTGACAGTTATGAGACTATCGTTTATCTTCTCGATATACCCGGTAGCATAAGAAGTCTTACCTAATATGGTGTCGCCGACATCAAAGCCGATGTCCGCGGCATCTGCCGTTAGAGTAATTTTGCCTGGATCGACGGCGTCGATACTGGATATGGTGGATGATGCTTTGTCCGAAATGGCGGTTTGAAACAGGATGGAGGTTGTCCACTGCAAAGGATCGGAATTGGTGATATCTACTTTAAAGAAATGGCCACCCATATTACCGAAATAGAGGGAGTCTGTAAAACCGTTACTGTCTTTATCCACAGCGGTCAGGGCTGAAGGAATGGGAAAATTAAATTCGGCCTCTTTGGTCAAGAGCATGGTGTCGCCGCTTTCAGCGGTTTTTAAAATGCCTTCCGCGGGCGCCGTACCGGTATAGGAAATGGTGGAGTCATAGCCCAACATCCAGAGAAGTTCGCCGGTGCCGGCATCCACCATGAATATGGCTTTTCCTTTTTTATTATTGGGGTTTTCACTGGTAAAAGCAAAGCCACCGGTAAGAAATACTACCCATTTTTGCATGGTCTGGCCGGAAGCGTCGGGATTGTTTATCATGATACGCGAGACAACCGGTTCGCCCCAGCTCTCGCCGCTCCAGTCGTTATTCTTATATTTCCAGAGCACGGTAGGTGTACTGCCCACACTGGAAATGTCCAGGGCGTAATACGCTTCCCCCCCACCTCGGAGACCAAAACACAGTAGAGTGGCCCACTTGTTCAGCCCACTCTTTTTAAAATAGACATCTTCGGGAGTGATACGGCCATCGACGGTATAGGTATGTTTACCGTCGAGAACGATTCTTTTAAAGGTAGGCAAAACTTCATCCGGGATAAAACCCCATGCTTCTTTCCCGGCATTGACGCCGGAGGCGTAAAACATATGCATGATCCCGTCATTGGTGCCGGCATAAATGACTTTAGACCGGTTCTTGTGGGCCTCATAAAAGGTGGCAAATTTTTCATCGCTGCTGCCGGGGGGATCGATATTGGGCAGGTATTTTTTGCCGGCCGGGGGTGGACCCACGAAGGAAACATCCGAATGGAATATATCCCCCAATTTGCGCTGTGTGATGGTGTTTATGATTTGTGTTGCATTGGTGGTCTGGGTGGCCGCGTCCCCGGATAAAACGAAAAGGGGTTTGAGGGTGCTAATATTGGAAATATTAAAAGGAATATTGGTAGTGAGAGCGGTAGATGAACTGGTATAGAGACTTCTTGTTGTGGGTAACTTATCCGCTGCATCCCATTCGTGACCGATGTTAAGATACACCCACCGTTGGCAGGGTAGTCCGCCGCTGGATGATGCGCATTGTTCTTCGTTATCGTAGATATATTCCTCCGGCCCCACGTCGCCGCTTTCATCGGAATCGAAGCCCCACAGGTCCAGCAGTTTAAAGGCCAGTAAGTGTCCTTCCCAGACGGAGGCGGTCTGGGAGGGCATGAAATACCCGACGTACGAGTAAGTCATTTCATCATCCGTGGCTGTCGTGCTCTTTTTGGGGGCGGTGATAGAGGAGAAAGCATAATTTCTCAGGTTAATACTGGTGATAACCGTCTGGAAAGCATCGACCAGTTCATCGAAATTGTTGGCGGTGTAATAGGCGCCGTCGCCGTTGATGGCCGTCTGCTGCAGCATGTGATTATCGACGTTAAAACCGATGGCATAAGTGTATATATTCTGTTCCCCGGGCCAACCATCCGAGGGATCGGTGCCGAAAAAGCTGTCCGGGAACATATCCTGGTGGCGGATAAAATAGGCAACGTCGTCCAGGTAATCGGTTCCGCCGTCGCTGGCGCTCCAGCAGGAATAATTAGGGCAATACGCATTGGTGGTTTTGTAATTGGTGGGCCGTCCGGAAGATGCATCATTATTATCGGAGTCGCCCCAGCCATTATTCCAACTGGTCCAGGGTGAAGTGCGTTTACAGGGTTTCTGCTTGAAAATACTGTCGCTCCAGGTATCGCTGTCGTTGAAACCGTCCTTGGTGGATTCCCCGTCGGTCATAATCACCACGTAGTTGTTCTGGCACCAGTACTCTATGGGCGACCCCGGGTCGCTGACGCTGTGGGTCACCAAATTGTTGGCGATTTCATAATCCACGGGCCAGTACTTCTTATTGCTGCCCCCGGGTTTGTAATACTTCCAGATATCGGCCAGGGTTTCGGCCAGGGGGGTCCAGGTGCTCCCATAGGCGCTGTAGGCATTGTCTTTATAATCCTCCAACCTTGCCGGTCCGCCGACGGCTTCGTCGCTCATATCCGATAAGTCTGTATTTAGAATACCTCCATTATCGGTGGTAAAATTAAATAAGCCCAGTCTCACAATGTTATTGGAATTGGAGGCCACCTGGCAAACCACT
This sequence comes from Acidobacteriota bacterium, assembly GCA_030837085.1. Taxonomy (GTDB): domain Bacteria; phylum Acidobacteriota; class Aminicenantia; order UBA2199; family UBA2199; genus JAKAGC01. The sequence goes on from JAUPLE010000022.1 coordinate 6,538, forward strand.
TCCCTGGCGGTCTGGATGCGGGTAAAGACCCGTCTAAGACGGGGACTGGCCCCCCCCAGGTCATCGTTGCCCGTGGTGGCGCAAGAGGAAAGCGCCGGCCCCGGCGTCTGGGAAACGTCGAAGGTGCCATAAGTAGAAAAATGGGAAACCACTGTTCGCATGGTATCCGTGGCCTTGAAATACAACCAATTGCTATAATTTTGGGGGTAGCGGACCTGCTGGCCGTGGTCCAAAGTACCGTAGAGCTGGACGATCCTGGCCGTCCAGGTTTTCCCGGTTGGGGTTTTCTGGAAATGACCGCCGTTTACCGTGATGGGGCCGCCCACGATATTGGAAAGCGTAAACCACGTGTTGCCGCTGCCGTCGGTATATTTAGCCGTGATTTTAGCGACGGCATCATTGGTGGGAGACGCGGTATCGCAAAAAATGACGGTATCCCCGACATAAAACCACTGCGTCCCATTACTTCCGACCTGGAAATCAGTACCACCGCCGGCGTAACAGCCGGTCCAGAAATTCTTGCCAGTGCCGCCATAATTTTCCAGGTCCGTCGTAGTGTATTCCTTGGCGCTGGTGGTGCTCACTATCCAGCGGGCGTGCCAACCGGTTTCAGATAATTTGGTTTCACCGGTGAACCCGTCCACGGTCCCGGAATACGCTGTATTGGGATTATACCCGTCGTCGTTAGGTCCACTAGGAGGGGGATTCGGGCCTACAAATCCATCCGGGCCATTTTTAGGGTAGAAAACAATGGTATTCATGGAACCGGAATTATCCATCATAATCATCACATTGGCCTTTACTAAGGTCGTTCCTATATTAACCCCCATAAACAATTCTTTATCATCCGGCTCGACGTTGAGACCGGCAACCAATAAAACGAATACAATCATTATAAGTTTGATAGCTTGTTTTATTTTCATGTTCACCTCGTTCACTTCTCCTAGACATTGTGTGTCATAACTCACACTTCATTTCTTATTCCCGGATTAATTGTATCCGGTTTCTATAAATGAGTAAACCCCGGCTTCGATTTCAGAATAGCCGATACGATTCCCCATCGAGGCAGAAGCCGTGATGGGTACTTTCCAAACGACCGGATCCACTCCCGCGGAGATACCACGGAGCGGGGGAGGATCAAAACCCTTGAATCGATCAATCAACTGGGTTGTATTTTCTTCCCAATCCTTAAGTGTGCCTATTATATAAGCCCGCGAAGTACCGATACTAACATCCCCGAAGTTATCGCTCGCCGTAGTTTCGGATTTGGATTTGGTTATGGCTGTTACAGACGCGGCGTCAGGGTTCTGGTGGATCATATCGCGTATCTCCTCTACCCCCTGGACTGCTGCGTAATAAGCATTCTTATTGAGTTGGTAATTCTGGGTGGTTTGCAGCTCTGTTGTTCCCACGGTCAGGAGTCCGATCATCAATAGGGAAAGAATCATTACCGATATTAGCGTCAAAACCAAAAGACTTCCGTTTTCTTTTTTATTTTCATTTGCCATGATTATACTCCTATAATTGAATATTAAAATTCCTGGGTTCGATTTGCAGCGTTAATATCTTAAAACCGAATCTCCCCCGGTCCATAATATACTCATCCGAGTCACCGAGGGGCGGAATGCGAGGCGAGACTGTACCATGTTTATAGTTACCCTGGATACCGTATTCATCCGTGATGGTGACAAAATCAATATTAAACTGTTTTAGGAATTTGCCGCGGATATCGGCTAGCAGATTTTCAAGAACATTACTGGAAGAATCATCCGGGCCAAAATAATAATGATTAGGATCAATGGCGGTGGTCGGGTCTGCCGCCGCAAAATCTTCGTAGGCACTATAGGTAATTTGCATATCCCAGATATTCTCCGAAATGACATCCACTACAGCGTTGGCGTTGTTCAGCACATTCGCGATGCCCCTGGCATCGGAAACCCGGACAAATTGCCTGAGCATTCGCTGGTCGATATAATAATATATAGGATGCGGGATTTCTTTAAACAAATAAATACTAAAGCTGGAAAGCCGAATAACCGGCGCTTTGACGTCGGCCCCTTCCGAACCGGGATACTGGATGTTGTTTCCTTTCACCAACTCGCCGTCAGTAAAGTAATGCTGGCCGCTGCCCGTGCCGGTAGATGTATTTAACAAACCGGAATAGTAAACCGGCTCGGCCCGGGTCGTAATAGTATCAGCGGTAACGGATTCTACGGCAAATACATAATACCCGGTAGTCCCGACAACAATCCCGATATCGCCGGCCGCCCAGGGATCCGGGTTCACCGAAATCGTCGTCTCATCAGCAGGTTCATCATAATATACCGGGACCTCCGTACTTTTGACTTGCAATTCCACGCCGTCGCTGCTAAAGGTATGCGGCGCCGTTAATGTGGTTACGGCTTCGGGATCGCCGATGGCAATAATAATTCCATCCGGGAACCCGGCATTATTCAGGGGATATATGCCGCAAAAATAAGGATCGTCCCGGAGAAAACTACCGGAGTTGGCAATCGTCAGCACGGAACCGGCATTCTTTAACTCCCCGGCAAAATTGACCGTCAAATACCGGGTTTCCTGCTGCATGCGCAGCCGGGAATTTTCAGTGCGGGACGTATCGGCAAAGTGACTGACCATGGTATACACGCCCAACAGCACCACAAGGAAAATAGTCGTGGTGATCATCAACTCAAGTAAAGAAAAACCTCTTTCGTTGTGCATTGTTATCTTCATAACGACCTCCTGGTCCCCAGGACAACCCGATAGGAATAGTCGCCGGTCTTGGCTCGCCCATATTCCACCATTACCTGGACAGTAGCGACATCCCCCAGTAAATCTCCCTGCAGCCGGGTAGTTCGCCTGTATTCGTCCATATCGTTCTGGTCATCGTTATAATACTCGAAAGTATTGTTCCTACTGATAATATAATCGGTAGTGACCTGTGTCGTGCCCGCGGCAACCAACTGGGCGGCAGTGAACTTAAGCAATTCCTCCAGTCTCATCTCCGCCAGGATAAGCGCTGTATTCTTTGACGCTGTTTTGCGGGTGGCCACTTGCTGCTGTGAAAAACCGCCAAGGATCGTAACAATTACAAAAGCAATAATTGCCATGGCAATCAACGCTTCAACCAAAGAAAAACCTCTTTTATTCTCGTGTTGTTGTTTCAATTTGGATTCCTCCCGATGGATATACCTGGATCGTTTTTTTGAAATCCTTTTCCCCGGCCCCACTGGTCTCCCTGAGAAAAGTGAGCGAAAAAGAAGCTGGGGCGGCATCCAGGTCCACCGGGTAAGACCGTATAACCCCGGTGGAACTAAAAGCAAAACTGGTGACCCCCTCGAAAAATTGTTTTTCGGGCATAGGTTCCACCTCTTTAAGGATAATGTAGTTTGCTTCCAATTCGGGATTCGCAATCAAGCTGTTCAGGATGCGCATGGTATAGGACCGCCCGTTATTATTAAAAACAATGGCCACATACTTGTTTTCCCTGGCCGCCAATTGCCTGGCAAAATAAAAATCCGAAACGAACTGGTTTATGGCCGTGGTAAAACTGGCCCGCGCTACCGCCGTTCGTGCAATGCTTACACTGAGCGCCGCGAATATCCCTACAATGACAAGGGTAATCAATAATTCCAGGATAGTAAACCCGTTGTTTTTTTTCTTTTTCATTTTTCGACTCCGTGGATTTTATTGCAATTCCCATGCCAAAGAAATCCTCCCACTCATCCGGCCTGCTAAGTCCGATTTGTATCCCGCGCCAATACGATTTATTTAACCCCCTGCGCTCCCCGGATTCCCGGAAAGGAACGTGTAATATATATACACCTGT
>JAUPLE010000206.1 GCA_030837085.1 Acidobacteriota bacterium
GCAAAGATGGCGTCATATTTGTGCCCCGCGGCGATTGGACTGCTTTCAAGGAAAAAATAAAAGAGGTGATAACCTCCGCTAAAACAGTACAAACCAATGAAGGAATAAAAAGTATTGCCGGATTCCGGGCCTATGGGGAAAAATTACACGGCCTGGTAACGACCCTGGTAGAGCAAGAATTGCCCAAAGAATTACTGGAATATGAATATAATATCCCGGTGAAGCTGAAAACCCCCGAAGGGCCGGGAAAGAAAATGAACGGACAAAAACGATTCGACCCCGGCCCTATTGTTAAAAGGGCGGCGCGCTTTATCAAAAAACATATGTCCTACCGCCGCTATGAAAAAGTGAGAGCCCTTTACCGCCGACTTAAAAAGTTGATACGCCCCGCTGGGTAAAAGGTGAACCATCGGTAAATTATAATGAAGAAAGTTTTGTTTCTCAGTATTGTGCCCCCGTTTCCCAATGACCAGGGCAATCGCATGGTTACCCTGAATGTCATGGATTATTTTGTAAATAAGGGCTATTTTATCGAGGCGGTATTCCAATGCAGCGTCGATAACAAATTAGTGGAAAAGCACTTCAATAACAAAGTAAAAGTCCATGAAGCCAGGAATAACCATTTTGCCGAAACCTTTGACTTTAAAACCCGGGACAAAATCAAGGAACTGCTAAAAACCGGCCAGTTTGACGGCTATAATGAAAGTATTAAAAAAGAAATTTTCTACACCGCCAATCATTTCCATCCCTTTGCCTTTATTAACGATCAAATGGTGGAAATCGCCAAAAAATTACTTTCCCACAACCAATTCGACCTGGTCATCTGCAATTATCTTTATTCCCTGCGGCCGGTAAAAGAATTGAAAGACCTCATGGGCCGGACCAAAAGCCTGGTGATTACCATCGACGCCGCTTCAAAATTGGATGAACAAACCTATTATTATGGTATCGATATGTCTTTTAAGGCCTGCGGCAAAGAAATGGAAAAAGAGTGCCTGGATTACGCCGATTATGTCGCGGCCATTTCCAAAACCGAACAGGAGTATTTTAAGCAAATCGGGGTGACGAGCGAGATCATTCTTTCGGAATACAACGCCTATGACCACCTGGAGAACATTTTCGTGACTGAAAAAAATTTCCAGGGGAAACAACTCTTTTTCGGCGCCAGTAACAACCTCCTGAACCAAAAAAGCATTGAAGATTTTTTAACCCGGTGCTGGCCTTCCATTGTCACCCGGGTCCCGGCGGCGGAGTTGGTGGTTGCCGGTAAAATCTGCTCCTGCTTACCCGGCAATTACAAAAATGTCATCGTAAAAGGCCTGGTTTCCTATGAAACCTATCTCGATCTCATGGCTTCATCGACAATAGCCATTAATCCCGTTTACATCGGCACCGGCTTAAAAATCAAAACCGTTGAAGCCATCAGCATGGGATTGCCTTCGGTCTCTTTTGCCGCCGGGATCGATGGACTGGAAGAATTAAACCGGCAGGCGTTTTTACTGGCCGAAGACTGGCCCGGTTTCGCCGACCACTGCGTCAAACTGCTCAGCGATTATTGCCAATGGAATCAAATGAGGCTCAATGCCAGGGAAATAGGCAAAAAAAGATTTACCGGCGCCGCCGTGTTTAAAGAATTCGATAGAATATTGAGAAAGATAGAATGATGAATGATGAATGATGAATAATGAAAAAAAGGAGTATATCGGATGGGATTAACCATATCTTTTGAAAAACAATGGGCTTTCGTCACCGGCGGTACGCGCGGCATCGGCAAAACCCTGGTGGAAGAATTGGCCGCATGCGAAGCCAATATTATCTTCACCGGTACAGGAGAAACCTCACCCGCCTGGCTAACAAAACTCCAAAACCAATACCCCGGGCAAAAGATCGATTACCGGCAGTTGGACCTTGCCAAAGAAACGTGGATAAAAGCGTTGGAAGAAATCATTGCCCAATATCCCGGCATTTCCGTTTGCATCAATAATGCCGGCATCAATATCGTATCGGATATCCGTGAAGTGAAACCCGCGGATTTGCGCCGAATCCTGGAAGTCAATCTAACGGCCCCGGCCATTATTACCTCTCTCCTGGCCAAAGGAATGGCGGAAAAGAAGTATGGCCGCATCGTGAATATTGCTTCCATTTTCGGGGTAGGGTCCCGGGCCGGGCGGTCAAGCTATTCCGCTGCCAAGAGCGGTTTAATCGGGCAAACCAGGGCCGTGGCCCTGGACCTGGCCAAAGATAATATCCTGGTTAATGCCGTCTGCCCCGGTTTTGTCGCCACCGATCTTACCCGCCGCGTCCTGGGAGAAAAAGGCATGGCGGAAGTATGCGGGCAAATTCCCCTGGGCCGGTTAGCGGAAACCAACGATATCGCCCCGGCAGTGCTTTTCCTGGCCAGCGCCTTAAATACCTATATTACCGGCCAGACCTTAATCATAGACGGAGGTTATCTTGTCGCCTGAAAAAATACAAATCAAATCCAGTCTAAAGGATTATTTCGTCAGTTGGAACGCTCCCACGGACGCCGAATTCCAGGAAGTATTTCAAACCTGCCGCATCGCGGTCGTGGATAAGAACGTCCATGAAATCTACGGACATGATGCGCAAACCTTTGGCCGCCTCAAACATGTCATCGTGCAGGAAGCGGTTGAAGAGTTAAAAACCGCTGAAACCTGCCTGGCCATCTGTTCCCAATTACTGGAACTGGGATTCAAGCGCGGCGAGACTTTGCTGGCGGTGGGCGGCGGCATTATCCAGGACCTGGTTACCTTTTCCGCCTCCATCCTGTTCAGGGGCATTCCCTGGATTTTTATCCCCACTACCCTGCTGGCCCAGGCCGACAGTTGCATCGGTGGAAAAAGCTCTATCAATTTCGGCCAGTGGAAAAATCAATTGGGCAATTTTTATCCGCCGCAAGCCATTTATATTTCGCCCCACTATTTACGATCCCTGACCGATAAAGACATCCGTTCGGGCATGGGCGAAGTCGTCAAAGTCCACCTCCTGTCCGGCGCGGATATGGCCCAGCGGATCGCCGAGTATTTTAAAAACGGACAGGGCGATCAGCAAAAATTCGCGGATGCTGTTTTCCGGGCCTTGAAGGAAAAAGCCGCTATTATCCAGGAAGACGAATTCGATACCGGGAAACGTTTAACCTTGAACCTGGGCCATACCTTTGGCCACGCCCTGGAGACCGCGGCGGATTTCGGGGTTCCCCACGGCATTGCCGTGGCCATCGGCGTGGATATGGCCGCTTACCTGGCCATGAAACTGCAACGAATATCCGATAACGATTACCGATTCATACGCAGTGTGGTTGCGCCGGTCAGCAAACCCGCGGACCGCGTCGAGATTAACCGGCAAGTGTACATCGATGCGCTGCGGCATGACAAAAAAAATAAAGCCAACCAGTACTGTTTTATTCTTCCCTGTGAAATCGGCCGGGTGGAAAAGGTCTTTGTACCCATGAACCCGGAAATCGAGGAACATATCCTGGGGTATTTATCCGACCAATTGCCCGAATTTTGGAGGTAAATCATGAAAGAGACCGGGAACATCATTATGCACATTCCTGCCAGGGCCGGCAGCAAGCGGGTCAAAACAAAGAACTTGCGTCTTATTGCCGGGGAACCTTTGTTGGCGTATACGGTAAAAGCCGCATTGCAGACGCTCTATCGA
>JAUPLE010000207.1 GCA_030837085.1 Acidobacteriota bacterium
AAATTGTACCACGTGCGCATGCACTTCTCCAGGGGGATGGACGATGTCGGACGTTTCCAGTTGGGGAAAATGTTCCACTTGCTGGCAGTTATTATGAAAATTATTTTCTACAAATTCCGGTACAATATCAAGGTGCTTTACTATCCCCCGGCCGGCCCCAACAAAGTCCCAGTGCTCAGGGATTTGATCATACTTTTCTTTACCCGTTTCCTGTTCAAGCGGGTGATCTTCCATTTCCATGCCGGGGGCGTCTCGACGTTTTACGAACAATTGCCCACCCTTTTAAAATGGTTTTATCGCCGCTGTTACTTTGAACCGGATGCAGCGTTGCGGTTATCCGAATTTAACCCGGATGACGGCGCATTTCTCAAGGCCAAAAAAGAATTTATCGTGCCCAACGGGATCGCCGACCATGCCGTTGGTTTTAAACCGAAACCGCCGTCAACAACCACAGGAAAATCTCCCTGCCGCATCCTTTATGTCGGTGCATTGAAAGAGACCAAGGGTTTCATGGTGTTGATCGAAGCCTGCAGATTATTAAAAGAGCGGGGATTGGATTTCACGCTGCAGGCCGTGGGCGAATTCGAATCCATTGCCTTCCGGATAGAGGTGCTGCTGAATGTGGCGCAATATTACTTAGACGAAATGGTGGAGTTTCCCGGCGTGTTGACAGGCGATGCCAAATTACAGCGGTACGCCAACGCGGATATATTCTGTTATCCCACATATTTCGAATCCGAGACTTTCGGTATTGCTTTGTTGGAAGCCATGCAATTCTCGCTGCCGGTGGTGGCCACTCGCTGGCGCGGCGTGCAGTCCGTCGTGCGGGACGGCGTCACCGGGTTCCTGGTTCCCATTAAAGACAGCGCCGCATTGGCGGATAAATTGGCATCCTTAATCGCAAACCCGGCACTGCGCACGGAAATGAGCGCCAAAAGCCGGGAAATCTTCCTCCGGGAATATACCATTGAAAAATTCCATGAAAATATGGAGAAAGTATTCTTATCGGTAGGAGAATAAAACTTCAACCCAAAAATAAAAGGAGTCCGCGAATTAAAATGAAAATCAATCTATTTTCCCATGGAGATAAGCTGAAAATCCTGCGAATGTTCTGCCTGGTCATGGCGCCGGTTATTTCCATTGCCTCTTTTTTAATAACAATTCCCAATACACCATTTAGAATAGCCGTTTTGGGCTTGCTGCTGTTGGGAACGGCGACCTATTATTTCGAAGGCGTGTTCCCGCTGTCGGACCTTTTGTTCCTGTTTCTCTGGGTAGGAACCTTTGTATTTGGTAAAGCCTTTTCCCTAATCAGTTTTACCGCGGCCGGTATTCCTTTTTATATCACAGAAATCCTGCTGTTCGGCTCCCTGCTTTTTATATTGATGCAATTCCGCGTGGCCTGGGACCAATGGCGGCAAACCCTGCCGTTGGGATTATTCCTGGCGTTGATACTTTATATACTCCTGGGCACTGTTTATATACTCGTGGGCTTGAAAGTCCGGGGTGTGCAGGCGCTGCGGGATGTGACCTTCTGCCATTATACCTTATTTACCTTCGTTACCCTCCATGTGCTGAGAACCCATGACAAAATAAAAAGCCTGCCGGCCATGTTTTTCCCCGGGGCCGTTTTGTTGATCGTAATTGGCTATTTACGGAATTTTGTCCCGCCCATGGGCGGAGTGGCGCTGTCCAGGTTCATCTCCGCCGCGAAAACGTTTAATTGGGCCTTTGTTTATGGATTGATTGCCCTGGTAGTGTTAACTTTCTATGCCTTTAAAGAAAAAGATAAATCCACCCGGAAACGAAAGATCGGCGAGGGATTTTTAATCTATTCGGGATTATTGTTCGTCGTCATGAGCGATGTCCGGGCCAGTTGGGCGGGATTGATATTGGCGTTGGTGTTCCTGTGGATCATCTTGAAAAAAGAGATTAAAGTAATGCTGATCATTTTACCAGTGCTGGTGGTATCGGTGTTCGTGATCGATTACGTGTTCGAACGGACCCAGTTACTGGCAAAGTTATCCGAGGAAGTGGAGTCATTGCTGCCGGGGGCGGAACGAACCTATCCCAAAATGAATATCATCTTCCGCATGCGTATCTGGAACCAGACGCTGGACAAAATCAAAGAGAAACCGCTGTTGGGCTGGGGTTTCGGTTCGTTTCCGCGCTATGTGATCCAGAAGCGGCTTACGCCGCAGATCAAGGGTGAAGGATTGCTCCCGGGTTCCATGCTTATTCCGCCGCACAATCATTTATTGGTCGTTGGTTATAAAATGGGCATCGTGGGCTTGGCGTTCTTTATCGTCATCAATCTCTGGGTATTCCTGGTGGGCGTGGGCTATATCAAAACCTGCCGCGACCCGTTTAACCGCCGAATCCTTATCGCCGTATTGTCGGGATTCGTGTACTGGCATGGGATAGCGTTCTTCTTCGACGTTTTGGAATCCCCGCCCACCGGGATTTTCTTGTGGATACTGTTAGGCAGCATCATGGCAATTGTGCATATCGATAAAAACGGGGGCCCGCGAAACACGCGAAACACACGGAAAAATACAGAAGAAATGGAGAAGTAGAAGGTGTTTGAGAAGAAACCGTTATTCGGGATCGATTACGCCATCGTGGATTATGAGTCCGCGTCGGATATTATTATCGAGAACGCCGTGAATCATAACAGTTTTGGGGTTTCGGCCTTGGCTGTACACGGCCTGGTAACATCCGTCAAAGAAAAAACCGTCGGTGACCGGGTAAAGAAAATCGATATGGTGGTCCCGGACGGCCAACCGGTACGCTGGGCATTGAATAGTTTCCATAAAGTGGGTATGAAAGACCGGGTCTACGGCCCTACGTTAACTCTTCATGTACTGGAAAAAGCATCGCAAAAACAATTGAATGTCTATCTTTATGGCAGCACGGAAAAGACCTTAACCGCTTTTTCCACTTTTATTAAGACGAATTACCCGGGCGTGAATCTTTGCGGCATCCACGTGGACCGCTTCCGTGACGCGACGCCGGAAGAAGATGCGGCGGATATCGAAAAAATCAACTTGGCGGAAGCTCATATTGTTTTGGTAGGCCGCGGTTGCCCGCGGCAGGAAATATGGGTGGCGGACCACCTGGGAAAAGTCCACGCCGCAATGATGGCTGTCGGCGCGGCCTATGATTTCCATGCCGGTACGGTGAAACAAGCGCCCCAATGGATGCAGGACCA
>JAUPLE010000208.1 GCA_030837085.1 Acidobacteriota bacterium
CCGTTCGCAAGTGCGAGGGCACCGTTCGTAAGTGCGAGGGCACCGTTCGTAAGTGCGAGGGCACCGATCGTAAGTGCGAGGGCACCGTTTGCAAGTGCGAGGGCACCGTTCGCAAGTGCGAGGGCACCGTTCGCAAGTGCAAGGGCACCGTTCGCATGTGCAAGGGCACCGTTCGCAAGTGCGAGGGCACCGTTCGCAAGTGCGAGGGCACCGTTAGCGTTTGCATCCCTTCCGTTAGCATATGTTGGTGGTATGTCCGAATTTACAGCAATATCATATACCCAAACACATGGCGCGCCGGCATCCGCAAGGGTTGTAAATTTAAATGCCATCGCCGGGAATGCTTAAGCAGGGGTTTTATATTCCCGTGCGGCATCAATCGCGGCTTCTTGGAGTGGCTTGATTTATCCTGTAGGGATTTGATTTATCAAACCCTTCACACTAATCCTATTTTCACGGTTAACAATTAGCCATTAACAATTGACAATTAACAATTATACCTTTTCATTTCCAAAATCGGGCAGACACACGGGTCGCCGATACGCCCCTACGTAGGGAGGAAAAATATTTGATTGTCCCCTAACCCTATTTTTTCCGTTAACAATTAACCATTAACTATTGACAATTAACAATTATCCCTTTTCTGCCGTGCCTTTGTGGCTATTTTCAAAGCAGGTGCGGATTTGGTCGCGGCAGTTTTGGAAAAACTGATAAAAGCTAAAGGAAAGATTTTTTTCCCCCAGGAAAGGCTTGATTATTTTATTTTGGTATGGTAGAAGTAATTCGTAACAAAAAATAAAAATGGAGGAAAAATGAACGGTCAAAAAATCACTAAAAAATTAATTTTACGCAAAGAAACGATTGCTCATTTGGGGGCAGGAACGATGAGAAGGATTTTTGGAGGAGACAGCGGTGAAACTCAACCTTGTCATTGTATCCCTTACACAGTTGCTGTAACATGTAATCCAGCTATTTGTAAAACTCTTTTTACTTATTGTGGGCAGTATTCATGCAGTCCATCCTATTGCCCTTGCCCGGATACCGAGGAATCCTGCTAATCTGTTTACCTTACCACTTCCAAAACTCCAGCGTCATATGCGGGAACTTTTGTGGCAAATGTCCGATCATTTGAGGAAATGTAAAAAAGGTTGGGAAATAATTTTTAACTGGAGCATTTCCCCCTCAAAAAGTTTCCGCTTGAGTTGATTTTTTTATCTATCTATACTATTATATCTATGTTGCAAATTGTTCAACTTCGATGGAGGGTTGAATGGCCCAAAGAGGGAAAGATTTGTGGAGAGGAAGTGATGAAGATAGAAAGCGAAAAATTTAAACGGCGCGAAGAAAAGCTCCTTTTAATGCATAAAGTCGGGGCGGAGCTTTTGTCAACCGCGAACATAGAAAAAGTATTAACAAAGATTACTGAAACGGCGATTGATATCACCGAAGCAGAAGAAGCCGCATTGTTCCTAAAAAGTGAGAATGGTGATAAACTGTTCCTGAGAGCGCTTAAAAAGGTCGATAAAGAAAACGCTGAGGCGCTGAATATCGATGTTACCGATTTTATGGAATACCCACCGAAAGACCGTCTTCAATCGATAAAGTTAAGTAATAGAGAAATTGAAAAAGCAACCGGGAAGTTTCCAAAATACCTTATCAACGTGCCCATTAAATCAACAATGGGGGAAGTAGGTTTACTGTGCGTTTATAACTTCAAATTGGAGAAACAATTTGATGAAGAGGATGAAGAGTTGTTAACTATCCTGGCCAATTATACTTCAAGCGCTGTAAAAAACAAAAAATTAGTTGATGATGCATTCCAAGAAGCTGAAATGCTTTCAGGCTTATTCAATGTGAGTCAATCCATGCTTTCTGAGGTTGATTTGCATAAACTCCTGGGAATAATTGCCGATAATGCACTGGAAGTCCTGGGCGCCGATATTGTTGTTTTATATGAGTATTCAAAAGAAAAAGACGATGTGGAAATCCCCCCCATTTTTAGAGGAAAGAATATAAAAGAGCCAAAGAGATTAAGTGAAAGAGGAAAAACACATAGAGAATCGGTTGTATTTAAATTATTAAAAAGTGGCACCTCATTTTATGCATCGAATGCCAGGGAAGACTGGAAGTCATTATTTTTATCAGATGAAAAGGAAGATGATTTAGAAGATCACTTTATCAGCCGTGAGAAGATTATCTCTTCGGCTGGAATTCCTCTTTATATAAATGGTGAACCTGTTGGAGTTCTCTTTATTAATTACCGAACCTATTGTGCATTTACTCCTCAACTAAGAACAACAATCAAACAATTTGCCAATGAAGCTGCCCTGGCGATTCGTAATGCAAAAATATTTTCACAAAGAGATCGATATATAAACGAATTATCTGTTCTAAATAAAATAGTTCAAGAAATAAGTTCCACTGTGACTTTGAATATCGATGAAATACTGAAATTAATTTTTGCGCAAACTGGTAGACTAATGGATGTTAGAAATTTTTTCGCTGCATTGTATGATAAAGAAAAGGACACCGTCAGTTTCGAGTTTGCAGTTGAAAACGGTATACTTCAAGAGATGGGGGTAGGCCAGTGGACACCGCGAAAGGCCGGCAATGGATTGACAGAATACGTCATTCATACCCAAGAAGCCCTTTTGATACAAAAGGATATATACGACTGGCTTGAGTTACATGGTGTATGCCCACTTGGAAACCCTTCTAAATCCTGGCTGGGAGCGCCCATGATGCTTAAAAATGAAGTACTCGGGGTGATAGTGATTCAAAATACATGGGAAGAAAATGCATACGATGAAGGGCACAAAAAAATCCTTGAAACAATAGCATCTCAGGCTGCCATAGCAATCGATAAAGCACGTCTTTTCCAAGACTATCAAAAGCAA
>JAUPLE010000209.1 GCA_030837085.1 Acidobacteriota bacterium
TTTCAAATTTCTTCTCATTTTTTGACTGTCCCGAATGTACATTCAGAACCAAAAAAAAGAACCCGCAAAATTTAGCGTGTAGCCTTAACTTAGTGACATTCTTGACTGTCCCCTATCTTCCTAATAGATATACCGAGTGATGTCAATAGTAGAAGCCCACAGAACACACAGAAAACACAGAAAAACAAAAGTTTTGGGAAGTCCAGAAACCCTTTTTCAAAAGGGTTTCTGGCTTTCAGAGGCCTTTATTCTGTATAAACACCCATTTTGCGGTATTTTTCATATCTTTTTTTAAGTAAGGTTTCCAGGGGAAGGTCCAGGAGTTCATCGAGGGCGGACAGAACGGTTTGTTTTATTCTTTTCGCGGTCGTTTCGTGGTCTTCGTGGGCTCCGCCGCCCGGTTCATCGATAATGCCGTCGATAATCCTGAAATCATAAAGGCTTTGGGCGGTTAATTTTAAGGCTTCCGCGGCTTCGTCGGCTCTTCCGGCGTCTCTCCAGAGAATGGAAGCGCAGCCTTCCGGGGAAATAACCGAATAAATAGTATTGGAAAGCATATAAACCCGGTCAGCCACGCCCAGTCCCAGTGCGCCGCCCGAACCGCCTTCGCCGGTGACGACAGCGATGGTGGGCGTTTTCAGGCCGGCCATTTTATAGAGATTAAAGGCAATGGCTTCTGCCTGGCCTCGTTCCTCGGCGCCGATGCCGGGATAGGCGCCCGGGGTATCGATCAAATTAATCACGGGCCGGCCAAAGCGTTCGGCTTCTTCCATTAATCGTAAAGCTTTCCGGTATCCTTCGGGGTGGGCCATGCCGAAGTTCCGGCGCACGTTTTCTTTCACATCCCGGCCTTTTTGATGGCCGATGATGGTGACGGGGATATCGTCCAGGAAGCCGACGCCGCCGGCCACGGCCAGGTCGTCGCTGAATCTGCGGTCGCCGTGGAGTTCCAGGAAATCAGTGATCATGTATTTAATATAGTCCAATGTGGTAGGCCGTTTAATATGACGGGCCAGCTTGACGGTATCGATGGCCCGTGTGGGTTGAGTAATAATCGGTTTATGCATTTTAACTCCTTTTAGCGTCCTTTATAAGGTCTCTGGGCATGGATATGCAGGAGGGTACCCAGGACATTTCGCAGTTGTTTTCGCGGGACGATCATGTCCAGCATGCCGTGCGCCAGGAGAAAATCCGATCGTTGAAACCCCTGGGGCAGGGTTTGGCCGATGGTTTGCTCGATGACCCGCGGTCCGGCAAAACCGATTAAGGCGTCGATTTCGGCGATAATGACATTTCCCAACATGGCGTAAGAAGCGGTGACGCCGCCGGTAGTGGGATCGGCCAGGACGGTAAATAACGGGAGTCCCATGTCGTTTAGCCGGCGAACGGCTGCCGATGTTTTGGCCATTTGCATCAGGGAAAAAATCCCTTCTTGCATGCGCGCGCCGCCGGAGGATATAATGATAATCGCGGGAAGATTGTTTTCCGCCGCATACTCCAGTTGGCGAGTGACTTTTTCTCCCACCGCGGAGCCCATGGAGGCCATGATAAAATTGGGTTCCATTACCCCGATGGTGGTGGGGTGGCCCTGGATTTCACATGTACCGGTAATCACGGCTTCATTGGCTCTTGTTTCCTGCATGGATTTCTCCAGCTTGTCCCGGTATTTGGGGAAATCCAGCACATCGACGCTTTTAATATCTTTGTCCAGGGGGTCGAAGGTTCGTTTATCGCAGATCATTTTGAGCCGGGTGGGAGCATCGAGCCTTAAATGGTAACCGCATTTTGAACAAACATAATGGGCGTTCTTCAAAAAGGCGACGAAATGACTGGTATTACAGCGGCTGCATTTTGGAAATAATAGTGACATATTCTTTACTCTCCTTAGCTCATATATTTACTTATAAAGTCAGTGGTGTATTGACCGCTGAGAAATTCTTTGTGTTTCATAACTTCTTTATGGAACGGGATGGTGGTTTTAATCCCCTCGATGTGAAATTCATCCAGGCCCCGTTTCATACGATCGATGGCTTCCTTGCGGTTGGTTCCCCAGGCGATCAGTTTTGCCACCATGGAGTCGTAATAAGGGGGGATCGTATACCCGGAGTAGACCCCGGAATCGATGCGAATCCCCGGGCCACCGGGCACCCGCAGTTGGGTGATTTTCCCCGGGTTGGGGTGAAAATCTTTTTCCGGGTTTTCAGCGTTGATCCGGCATTCGAGGGCATGGCCCCGCTGCTCGATATGTTTTTGTTTGATATCCAGTTCTTCACCGTTGGCGATGCGTATCTGGTATTTAATCAGGTCGATGCCGGTGATCATTTCGGAAACCGGGTGTTCTACCTGGATGCGGGTATTCATTTCCATGAAAAAGAATTCGTTGGTATCGACGTTATAAAGGAATTCGACGGTGCCGGCGGAATCGTATTCTACGGATTGGGCGGCTTTGACGGCGATTTCGCCCAGTTTTTTCCGGGTAT
The DNA here is from genome assembly GCA_030837085.1 of Acidobacteriota bacterium. Taxonomy (GTDB): domain Bacteria; phylum Acidobacteriota; class Aminicenantia; order UBA2199; family UBA2199; genus JAKAGC01. The sequence continues at coordinate 2,481 of JAUPLE010000209.1, forward strand.
CTTTATCGATGGAGGGGGAGGGGGCTTCTTCTATCAGTTTTTGATGTCGTCGCTGGATAGAGCAGTCCCTCTCGAAAAGATGGACTACATTGCCGTGTTTATCTCCCAGGATTTGCACTTCGATATGTTTGGGGCTGCCGATATATTTTTCAATATATACCCGCGAATCGCCGAAGGCCTGTTGGGCCTCGGTGGCGGCATAGTTGAAAGCCCTTTCCAGTTCTTTTTTTTCATCGACGATGCGCATGCCTTTTCCGCCGCCGCCGGCCGAGGCTTTGATGATAATGGGGAAGCCGGTTTTTTCCACTGTTTCGCAGGCGCTGTTAAAGGAATCCACGATGCCGTCGGAGCCGGGGATGACGGGGACGCCGGAGTTTCGCATCAGTTCTTTGGCCATGGCTTTGTCGCCCATGCGGCGGATGGCGTTGCTTTTAGGGCCGATGAAAATAATTTTCATGGCGCGGCAGGCGTCGGAGAAATGGGAGTTTTCGGCTAAAAAGCCGTAACCCGGATGGATGGCGTCTGCTTTTGAAGACAGTGCGGCAGAAAGGATATTCTGGTAAAAGAGATAGCTTTCGGCGGAGGGAGCCGGGCCGATGCAGATAGCTTGATCGGCCAGTTTTACGGCCAGGGATTCTTTATCCGCTTTGGAGTAGACCACGGCGGTTTTTATACCCATTTCTTTGGCCGCCCGAATGATGCGTACGGCGATTTCACCCCGATTGGCGATTAGTATTTTGGATATCATGGGAGTTAACCATTTTTTTGGATTTTGAAGAGCACCTGGTCGAATTCCACCAGTTCGGCGTTGTTGGCGCAGATTTCCTTGACTATGCCGTTGACATCCGATTGAATTTCGTTCATGCTTTTCATCGCTTCGACAATGCACAGGACATCGCCTGTTTTGACCTGGTCGCCCACTTCGACAAACGGGGCGGCGTCCGGGCCCGACGCCCTGTAGAATGTCCCTACCAGGGGGGCGGTAACTGCATGGTAATTTTCCAACGGGATTTCAGATTTTGAAGGTGTTTCCAGTTCTTTTTCTTCAGGCCGGGGAGCGGTGGTTTGGGCTGAGGTTGCCTGCGCCTCTCTAACCGGCACAGCCGTATTAACGAAGATAGGTTCCCTGCCCCGTTTGATTGAAATCTCTGTTTTCCCGTCCTTAAAAGACAGTTCTGATACTTCGTGTTCCTGCATCAGTTGAAAAAGTTTTTTAAGATCAAAATCTTTGAATATCACTATTCACCTCCAGTGAAACGTATCCTCTTCTTATTCGCTACAGTGTCATCCAGTACTTGTTTTTTGAGCACGGGCATAATGTTATAGGAAATGAGAAAAAAAAGCAATAGGGGAAAGATTTTTTAAAAGGCCGCAATCTTAACCACCAGTTTCTTGATAGGTTGAGGGTCTTTCAATGCGATTCCCGGCATATGGGCATCCTGGGGCATCATAACCACAAAGCTCCCGGGCACCAATGTATAAAAAGCGCCTTCTCCTTCAAATACCCCTAAATCCTTTTCCTCATCATACTTACCCGGCCGTAAACAATCGATGTTTGCATACCCGATCCGCTCCACTCCCTCAAGCACACAATGAATATCGATGTACTTGCGGTGCGCCTCCCAAAACCCCTGCTCCAGTGGTTTGGTGCAGAACTCTTGAACCGTGACATATATTTCCGGGCCGGCAATTTCATATCTACCAGGCGGCAGAGAGGCGATATGAGTTTCTTGAAGATACCGGAAGGCTTTTTCCAACCGGTTGTTCAAAGGAAAATAAAGCAAAACATTACTCAATTGATCGATAATCATGGCTATTCTCCTGCAAAATTCCTTGCAACAAGTAGAAAGTATACCATAAAAATAAAAGGAAATATAACACATATGCCCTTTCATCTTAGACACAGCGGCTTTGTATAATTGATTGAAAATACAATTTCTTTATGATAAACTGTAGGTGTAACTTTTAATTGTTAATTTTTGATAGTTAATAGTTAGTTTGGTGAGAACGCCATGATGACAGAAAACGATAACGATAAAACCAAGGCCGAGTTGATCGAAGAAATAGCGATACTTCGAAAACATGTCGCCCAATTGGAAGAAAGTGAAAAACAATATAAGACCATCCTGGAAACCCAGGCAGAAGGCGTAGCCATGGTAGATGCGCAAGAAAAATTCATTTTTACCAACCCGGCGGCGGAGAAAATTTTTGGCGTAAAAGCCAATGATCTTTTGGAGCGCAATCTAAAGGAATTTTTGGATCCCGGCGCTTTCCAGGACGTGGAGCAACAGACCGAAAAACGGCGGAAGGGAATTCAAAGCATGTATGAACTGGAAATCCTGCGGCCCGACGGAGAAAAACGCATCATCCTTCTAACCGCGGTTCCTTTCTATGACGAGAAAAAGCTATTCAAAGGCGCCCTGTCCAGTTTCAAGGATATCACCGAATCAAAGCGTTCAGCGGAAGCCCTTAAAGTACAAGAGGAAATTCTTAGGGCAGTCATCCAGTCCAGTTCCGACGGCCTCCTGGTGGTAGACAAAAAAGGAGATTATTCGCTTGCCAATAAACGGTTTTTTGAGATGTGGCATATCCCGGAAGAATACAAATATGATCAACATCTTTACCTGGTTGCGAACCAATTGGAAGACCCCCAGGCTTTTTTGGCGCAAGTCCTGGTATTGTACCAATCCCCTGATGAAAGTTTCGATACATTGTTTTTCAAGGATAGCCGCACTTTTGAGCGGGTCTCTTTTCCCCTTTGGAGAAAAGGCGAAATCACCGGACGGGTGTGGTCGTTCCGAGATATTACCGAACGCAAACGCGCCGAAATGGAAAAGAAGAAATTGGAAAATCAACTCCAATATGCCCAAAAAATGGAAGCCATTGGCACCTTAGCGGGCGGTATTGCCCATGATTTCAACAATATACTGGGAGCCATTTTAGGATACACGGAATTGGCAATCGATGACACTCCCATTAATTCCCCCGCCTATAAAAACCTGGAATTGGTTTTGAAAGCATCACATCGCGCCAAAGAATTGGTAAAACAGATCCTCACCTTCAGCAGGAAAGATGAAGAGAATCGAATGCCGATATTATTAGCGGATATTATCCTGGAGTTACTTAAGTTGCTGCGGGCCTCTTTACCGGCTACCATTGAAATTCGCTCCCAAATCGGGGAATCCCTCCACCCGATTATGGCAAACCCCACCCAAATACGCCAGGTAATTATGAACCTCTGCACCAATGCAGCATATGCCATGAGGGAGAAAGGGGGAATCCTGGAAGTTTCGCTCAAAGAGATCGAACTGGACGCAAGGTTCCTTACCGAGAGGGAACTGCCCCCTGGGGTATACCAATTAATGAGCGTATCAGACACGGGGCATGGTATCCCGGCTGAAATTATTGGGCGAATCTTTGAACCTTATTTTACAACCAAAAAAATAGGGGAAGGCAGTGGGATAGGTCTGGCTGTGGTTCATGGCATTGTAAAGGGCCA
>JAUPLE010000210.1 GCA_030837085.1 Acidobacteriota bacterium
AGAAAAAGCCGAGACGTAAGGGTGTGCGGCGCCGTGCCCATCTACTCGCAAATCCGCATGCCCTTACTGCCTCTAAAAAGGAGAATTGAATGCACAAAGAAAATACAACCCCCGCCAAAAACGATGATCAAAAAATCCGGGAGGTGCTGAAAAATGTGAAAAATAGGTTGCTGGTATTCAGCGGCAAGGGGGGGGTAGGAAAAAGTACCGTGGCCGCCAACCTGGCCATGGCATTAAGTGAAAAGGGCCTCAAAGTAGGCCTCCTGGATGTGGACATCCACGGACCTAACCTTGTTAAAATGCTGGGCGCGGAAGACCGACGGGTGGAGATGAGAGAGGAACAAATTATTCCTGTAAATATTACCCCCAATCTAAAATTGGTTTCCATGGCCTTTTTTTTAGAAAAACTGGACGTCCCGGTGGTATGGCGGGGTCCGTTGAAAATGAAAGTCATTCGGCAGTTTATCGAGGATGTGGCCTGGGGAGATTTGGATTGGTTGATTTGCGATTCCCCGCCGGGCACGGGTGATGAACCCCTTTCGGTGGCCAGTTTGATCCCGGCCACAGCCGCGGTTATCGTCACCACCCCGCAGGAAGTCTCCCTCCTGGACTCGCGAAAAGCAGTTAATTTTGCCCACATGCTGAAGTTGAAGATACTGGGGATCATCGAAAATATGAGTGGGTTCGTATGCCCCCACTGCGGGGAAAAAACAGACCTATTCAAATCCGGCGGCGGTGAAGTCATTGCCCGCGAATATAATATCCCTTTCCTGGGACGCATACCCATCGATCCCCACATCGTCGAATCCGGGGATATGGGGCAGCCTTTTGTCCATTACCGGAAAGAATCCGAAGCGGCCAAAGCCTTTGCCCAAATAGTGGAGAAAATTATAAAATGAAAGAATCGACGGCAGTGGCCCGGGGAATGCAGCCGGTGAAAAAAAATAACGCTCCGCTTATCCTGGTAAAAGATGATGATGAACGGGTCTATGATGGTGAAATCATAGAAGAAGATGAAATCGGCAATCGAGACCGGGAAAAAGCGGCGCTTGTAAAAAAACAGGAAACCACCCCCGTCCGGCAGGGATTTGCCTTTAACCTGGGGAAATTTGCCGGGTCGCTGATTTCCTCGGTGGGACTGCTGGGTAAAGTAATAAACCGCTTTCAAAGCGGAAAGAGCAGTCCCGGCAGGAGGTGTGATGGCGGTGGCGGACGCGGTGGCGGACGCGGCGGCAGGAGACAGCGAAAAGGGAAAAGATGCTTCGAGCGATAATTGTTAATTATTAATGAGTGTTAAAGAAACAAGGAGAAAACGAATATGAAAGTTTTTATTGCAGTAGACAATAATAATGGGATGGACTCCCTTGTGGGAGAACGTTTTGGCAGGGCAGGGTATTTTCTCATTTATGATACGGTAGGCGACGCCATTGTGTCCATTGAGAAAAATGCTTATCAAAACGACGCCCAGGGAGTAGGTATAAAAATAGCCACCCTGGCAGTAGAGAAGGGATGCAGCGCGGCGATTGGGCCCCAGCCCGGACCCAAAGCGGAAGAAGTATTGGCCAATGCCGGTATAAAAATGCTTATTGCCGATAAAGGAACCGCCCGGGAAGCCATTCAACATTTTCGCCCCCAACTGGAAACATAAAAACCCATGATCATCGCAGTAGCTTCCGGGAAAGGCGGAACCGGTAAAACCCTGGTAACTACGGCCCTGGCCCTCAGCGCCGGTGAATGCACTTACATCGACCTGGATGTCGAGGAGCCTAATGGCGCGATTTTCTTAAAACCGGACATCCGGGAGGAAATCGCTTACACGGTCCCGGTCCCGGTCATCGATAAGGATAAGTGCACCTTTTGCGGCGCCTGCGCCAGGGCCTGTGTATATCATGCCCTTGTAGTAATACCTATTTCCAGGAGCACCGTGGTGTTCCCGGAACTCTGCCACTCCTGCGGCGTGTGCGGCTTTGTGTGCCCGGTGGAGGGCGCGGTTCGGGAAACCCACCGGGAAATCGGGAAAATACGAAAAGGAAATCGGGGTTCCATCCAATTTATCGAAGGCCGTTTGAATATCGGCCAACCCTCCGCGGTTCCCTTAATAAGCGGTATTACCTCCAATTACATCACTGGCGAAAACGGCCGGTTATATCTCCTGGATTCTTCACCCGGCACCGCCTGCCCGGTGGTGGAAACACTGAAAAACAGCGATTACGTCCTATTGGTTACCGAACCGACCCCCTTCGGGTTAAACGACCTGGAACTGGCGGTGGAATTGGTCCGGGATATGGGGAAAAAAGCCGGCATCATTATCAACAAAGACGATGAACGGCAAACCCTCATCGATGATTTTTGCCGACGCGTTCAACTCCCTATACTTTTAAGGATTCCCTATTCCCTGGAAATCCAGGAAGCCTATTCACGGGGTATTCCACTCACCGAAGTACGCCCCGTGATGAAAACGCAGCTAAAAGACCTGATGGGCCGGATAACCGACGGACGATGGTAAAAAAATGGAAATGAAAGACATTAAAGAAATAGTCGTAATCAGCGGCAAAGGCGGCGCCGGCAAGACCACTATAACGGCCTCCCTGGCGGATATGATCCCCGGGAAAATAATCGTGGATGCCGATGTGGACGCCGCCGATTTGTATATTTTATTGAAGCCCGAGAAAATCCGGGGAACAACCTTTACCGGCAAAGGCGTCGCCGTGATCGATAATGAACGATGTATTTCTTGCCGACGCTGCCTGGAAATGTGCCGGTTTCATGCCATTGTTGTCAATGGGGAGAAATATCGCGTCGATGAATTCTCCTGTGAAGGGTGTACCCTTTGCCGGCTGGCCTGCCCGGTCAACGCCATCACCATGAAGGAGCGCATCATCGGGGAATGGTATACTTCCGTTACCGAATGGGGCGATTTTGTGTATGCCCGGTTGAAACCCGGGGCGGAGAACTCCGGCAGCCTGGTGGCCATGGTAAAACGCCAGGCAAAACTGCGGGCCCAGGAAAAGAATATCGACCTGTTATTAATCGATGGACCGCCGGGAATCGGCTGCCCGGTAATCTCAGCCATTTCAGGCGTTAACCTGGCCATCATCGTCACCGAACCGACCTATTCCGGAATCAGCGACCTGGAACGGGTATTCCAATTGACAACCCATTTCAAGATTAAAAGCGGCATCGTGATCAACCGCTTTGATATCAACCTTGAAAATACGAAGGAAATAGAGGATTTCGCCCGGCAGAACCGGGCGCCGGTCTATGCCAAAATCCCTCATTCCGATTGTATCAGGGAAGCAATTTCCCAGCGTGACTTACCGTCCCGTCACTGTCGCCAGTTGGCGGAACCGTTGGTGGATTTATACGAAAAAATAAAAACCGAATTAGAAGGAATTTAAAATATATCAACCAATAAAAAAATAAAGGAGGATTTAAAAATGAAAATTGCCATTGCCACTGATAATGATCAAGTAGCGGCCCATTTTGGGCGTTGTGCCTGTTATACGCTGTTCGAGGTAGAGGATGCGGCGGCGGAAAAAAAGGTTCTTAGTCGCACCTGTATAGACACACCGGCACATGAACCCGGTGTGCTGCCCGGGTTTCTCCATGAAAAAGGCGCCAATGTCGTCATCGCCGGGGGCATGGGACCCAGGGCCCAACAGTTGTTCTTGGGATTCAATATCCGGCCCTATATTGGAGTAACCGGGAAAGTCGATGACGTTATCCGCGATTTCCTGGCAGGAAATCTGCAAATGGGTGAAAGCCTCTGCAATCAAGGCCATGAAGGCGGCAGCAATCACCACGATTGTCATCACGATTAATAATAACTTGCCCCCGGCGGCCAGGGAACCTTTTTGAAAAAAGGTTCCCCGGACCCCCCAAAAACTTTTTATTTTGTATGAGGTGAAAAATGCAATTAACAGTACTGGTGGATAATAACACTTATATCGATCGTTATTTCTATGGCGAACCCGGCGTATCTTATTTAATTCAAGAAGACGATTTAAAAATCCTGTTCGATGTTGGATACTCGGACCTCCTGATTAAAAACGCCCAAAAGATGGATATTTCTTTGTGGGACGTGGATTCTATCGTGATATCCCATGGTCATATCGATCATACCGGCGGCCTGGAACCGTTGATTAAATATTATACCGAAGCAGTCGCCGAGCATATCCCGCACCGGCAAGCCTCCCTGGTGGCCCATCCCCTGGCGTTCAACCGCAAACAAAAAGAGAATTTCATGGATATTGGGTCATTGATAACAAAGGAAAAATTAGCCCTGCATTTCCAACTCAACTTCAGCCAAAAGCCCCTGTGGTTGAGTGATAAATTGGTATTTCTCGGTGAAATCGAACGAACCGATGATTTCGAAGCCCAACGCCCGCTGGGGAAACGTGTGGTCGATAATATCGCTGAAGATGACTATCTTATGGACGATTCCGCATTGGTTTACAAATCTCCCGGGGGGATGGTTATTATAACCGGTTGTTCTCATGCGGGAATTTGCAATATCGTGGCTTATGCCGGGAAAGTGTGCCGGGAGGAACGAATCGTGGATATCATCGGGGGATTCCACCTGCTGCAGCCGGGGGAAATCCAATTGCAAAAAACCCTGGCATACCTTAAAGAGACAAAGCCCAAGACCCTTCATGCCTGTCACTGTACGGATTTGAGATCGAAGATCGCCCTGGCCGGGGTGTTGCCGTTAGAGGAAGTGGGGGTAGGACTGAGATTAGAGTATTAAAGATCGGGATGTCGGGATGTCGGGATTTCGGAAATTTCGGAGGTTGACATTGCCTTTTTTAATTGATATAATTCTATACCAATACGAAAACGGTGTTTAACGATGCCAATGAAAGGGAAAAAACGCTTAACTGTCTTGCTTTTCACTGCCGGACTTTTCTTCCTGGCGGGTTTCCACGACTTGATGCACAACCACGAGGCGGATCTCTGCCTTCACCCGGATTGCCCGGTTTTTATTTTGATAAATACAGTCCAGGCGCTCCCCGGTGCTTCCCCGGTTTTGCTATTCCTTTTATTCATCGTATTTTATCGAAACTTACCCCAAAATGAATCGATAAAACCGAAATTTTTCCCCTTTTCCCGGGAAACCCGGGCTCCTCCTTTTTTGTATTAATCCCATATCTTTTATCGATCTTGCGGTACCCCCCGGGTAGGACAATGTCCTACTTCCAAAGCTTTTGTGGGGGGTCCCCCATTGACTTTAAATAAAAACAAAAAAGGAGAAAATAATGAAGTATAAATATATCATCATCATTTTAGGATTTCTTTTGTTATCGTACTTTCCCCATTTACCGGCTTCAACCGGGCAGGAGTCGCTTTCCGATTCCCGGGAATCGGCTGCGACTGCCGATCCCTTCTCGCAAAAAAAATTCCTTCCCAATATATCCTTTATCCTTGATTTTTCTTATGTGCGCCGGGATTTAGATCAAGGATTTTTCGAGGCGCTGGAAATCCCCGGGTTTATCCACGGTCATTCTCATCATGAGGGTCATTCTCATGCGGGGTTCAACGCCGATAAAGGTTTCAATCTCAATTACGGTGAATTGGTGCTCAGCTCGGCCGTCGACCCCTATTTCGATTTGTTTACCGCCTTTCATTTAAGCGAGAGTTCCTTTGAAATCGAAGAAGCCTACATCGAATCCCGCTCATTGCCTTATGGGTTCCGTCTTAAATTAGGGAGATTTTTAAGCGGCTTCGGTCGCATAAATTCCCAACACGCCCATTATTGGGATTTTAGCGATATCCCCCTGGTTTACAGGGTTTTCTTCGGCGACCATGGGCTGCTGGAAAAGGGAATTCAATTGAACTGGGTGGCGCCCACGGCGTTTTACCTGGGGCTGGGTGTCGAGTGCCTCCAGGGGACCAATGAAAACAGTTTCGGCACCAAAAACGCTGCGTTAACCGATGCCGGCTCCGGTGAACCCATTACCCTGGAAAAAGTCCCCTTGCCCAATACCTGGAATTTTTTTGGGAAGACGTCCCTGGATGCCGGGGATCTAACCCTATTGGCCGGGGTATCCTATGCCTTTGGGCAGGCCCGGCTGGATCATTTTGCCGATGAAGAAAACCCCCATGGTTTTACCGGCGATTCCTCTATCCTGGGCGTGGATTTTACCGCCAAATACCTTTTGGGTTCTTATACCTACCTGGCTCTCCAGGGCGAATACCTGTACAGGAAAATGCAGGGTACCCGTTTCCTTGTCCATGAAGCGGGGATTCCTGCCGCGGTGGGAATTGGAAAGGTATCGGAAGAAGAACACCAACACGAAGAGGGCCATGAAGTGGTTGGCGCACCGATGACAAAGAAACAGTCGGGATTGTATGTTCAAGGGGTGTTTCGCTTTCATCGACAGTGGCGACTGGGCGCCCGCTGGGATTGGCTAAACCGCAATAACATTACCCTGGCCGGCACACTGCTGAATTTACCGGGACAGCTCAACCGTTACAGCGTCATGGTGGATTTTAGCCCGACGGAATTTTCGCGTATTCGGCTGCAGTATAATCACAATGGTTATGCCTTCCATGAAGAAGAACGAAAAAAATACCATGAGTGGGTGCTGCAATTCAACCTGGCCATCGGCGCCCATGGGGCCCATTCGTTTTAGGAGAAAATAATGAAAAGATTATTCATATGTATATTAATGCTGTATGGTTTAAACGTATTGGGTTTTGGGAAAATAAACGTGGTTACCACTTATGGTTATATTGCGGATATTACCCAGAGAATCGGCGGGGTAGAGGTTTCGGTCAGCCGGTTGGCGGCGGGCAGCCCGGACCCCCACTTCATTACTCCCAAACCCTCTTTTATCGCTAAATTACGAAATGCCGACCTGCTGATTATTAACGGCGGGCAATTGGAAATCGGTTGGCTGCCGCCGGTGCTCCTCCAGGCCAATAACCCCGTCATTAACCCGGGCCGACCGGGGTTTTTAAGCCTGATGGCATTGGTGACACCCCTGGATGTTCATGATGACGTATCGCGGGCCCAGGGGGATGTTCACCCGGAGGGCAATCCCCATATTCAACTGGACCCTTACCATATACCGGTTTTTGCCCAGGCCGTCATGGAAAAATTATGCCAATTGGCCCCGGGTAAGTGTGAGATTTTCCGGGAAAACTATACTACCTTCGAGAAGCGCTGGCTGGAAAAAACCGCCCTCTGGGAGCAAAAGCTCAGTCCGTTAAAAGGGACAAAAGTCGTGGAATATCATAAATTGTACGACTATTTCTTCCACCGCTTTAAAATCGAAGTTGCCGGTACTCTTGAGCCGCTGCCCGGGATTCCGCCGACTTCCAGGCATATTGCCGGTATTATCGATTTGATTAAAAAGCAAAATATTACCGTGATTATCCAGGATGTGTACCACAGTTCCCAAACCGCCCGTTTCATTGCGGGAAAGACCGGGGTAAAAGTGGTAATTATTCCCCATGATATAGGGGCCGTGAAAGAGGTGACGGATATTTTTTCACTTTTTGACGAGATCGTCGGGAGGTTGACGGGCTCATGACGGACATACTTTTCCCTTCGTTATTGTTATCGCTGGTATTGTTGGGGATTCATTCCTATTTCGGGATGGAAATCATCAAGCGGGGCATTATATTTACGGATTTGGCCATTGGGCAGATGGCGGCGTTGGGGGCGGCGGCGGCGGTTCTTTTCTTAAACGGCCGTTACCTGTATCCCGTTTCATTGGCATTTGCCCTGGGGGCGGCCTTTTTAAGCAGCCTGGCGGCCCGGCGTGAAAAATACCTGGAGGCCTTTATCGGCCTCCTTTACGCCTTTGGTGTTTCCGGTGTGTTTATCTTATTATCCCGGTCGCCCCACGGTATGGAAGAATTTCAGGACCTCATGGCCGCCGACATCCTGTTTACCCCTTTAAAGAAGATTCTCCAGGTAGCGATTCTTTATGGGTTCCTCGGGCTTTTTCTCTTCTTTATTAATAAGAAGACCAGGGGATTTATAAAAGAGTTCTTGTTTTTTGCCACTTTTGCTTTCGTAGTAACCAGTTCGGTGCAACTGGCCGGGGTATTTGTGGTGTTTGCGTTGTTGATCGGTCCGGCCTTTACGGCGTTGAAGCTCGGCAAAGGCAAGGGAAACCCTTTGCTTATGGCCTGGGTGATAGGAGTGGTGGTGAATATCATTGCAATAGCCGCCTCGTATCGGTTCGATTTGCCCACCGGTTATACCATAGTACTGCTGCACGGGCTGACAGGGATTCTATCCAGCGTCATTGGAAAAGGAGCCGCACCCCCAGCCCGTTAAGAAAATTTTTTTAGGGGCCAGCCCCACGGCGCGGGGAGCCTATTTCTCCCCGCGTCTCCGCGTCTCCGCGTGAACCAAAAGAATCCTTTAATTTTCCTCGACATCGGTGGCCCCCACCTGCCGTACCGGAAATTCTTAAAGGGACATCCGCCGTTCCTTTTTTAACCGGGCCAATCCCTCATACAACACCGGCAAGACAAACTGTTCATAAAAAATCGCCACCAGGAACCCGCCAATATAAACCACCGCTAAGGGCCGATGTAATTCGGAACCGGAAGCCGATCCCAATATCAAGGGCAGCACCCCGAGAATCAAGATCAACTCCGTCATAAAAATCGGCCGGAACCGGATCACGGCGCCCTGGAGCACTGCTTCGCGCAGTTCTTTTCCCTCCTTACGCAATCGGTTGATCTTACCGACTAAAATAATACCATTTTGCAGCGATATGCCGAACAAAGCAATAAGACCGATAAGAGAAGAAACATTCAATGTTTGCCCGGAAATATATAAAGCGATGATTCCCCCTGAAAAGGTCAAGGGCACGGTGGATAACACCAGGAACGACTGGCGAAACGATCCCAACGAACTAAAAAGAATCACGAATACAATCACCGCGACAATCAGCATCATAATGGAAAGCTGTTTCATGGATTTTTGCTGGCTTTCAAACTGACCCCCAAAGGTAATAAAATAACCCTGGGGGAGCGATACCCGGCGGGCGATAACTTCCCTGGCTTCATCGACAAAGCTGCCGATATCCCGGTCTACTATATTGCATAGGATAATTTTTCGCCGCATCAGGTTCTCCCGGAAAATAGTTTGCGGGCCTTCCAAAAAAGAAATATCCGCCAATTGGGAGAGGGGAATACGCTGCCCGCCCATGGTATCGATAAGCATATTCTTTACGCTCTCTTCATCCCGGCGAAAATCTTCCGATAACCGCAGGAGAACGGCAGTTATCCGGTCTTCCTCATATACGTTGGTGACCTCCAGGCCATTGAGGGCGATTTCGATCATATCCGCCGCATCCTCTACCCGGATACCGAAACGGGCCAACTTTTCCCGGTCCAATTTGATCTCCATCTGGGGGATGCCGGCGGTCTGCTCCACCTGGAGATCGGCCACACCTTTGATGCCGACCAGGGCTTCCTTAATATCCTCGATTTTTTCCCCTAATACCTGCAGGTTTTTTCCAAACAGTTTAATTGCAATTTCTCCTTCTGAGCCGGTTATCATTTCCGCTAATTTGTTGGCAATGGGCTGTTCAAAGATGTAAACAATGCCCGGGATTTTATCCAGCTCGCTGCGCATCGCCTGGGTCAAGTCCTCAAGATTGTGTTCTCGCTCATCTTTCGGTTTCAACTCCACCATATAATGGCTGTGATTGACCGGGTGTACATGTTCGGAGGCCTCCGCCATCCCGGTGGTCCGGGTAACGGATATCACTTCCGGGAAAGACCGGATAATCCCGGAGACTTGCTCGCCGATCCGTACGGATTCCTCCAGGGAAGTTTCCGGCAGCATGACCGTCGATACCACGAGAGAACCTTCATCCATGGCCGGTACAAACTCCTTGCCCAGGAAATTAAAACAAATGAGCGCCGGCAATACGATGGCAAGAGAGCCCCCCCATAATATTTTTTTATGGGTAAAGGAACTTTTTAATAACTTTTCGTAAAGGCCGGTGAGGGATTCCACAAAACGGTTATGACGCTTGTTTACCTGCTCTGACCTGGTAAAAATGGACATGAGGACGGGTTGAAGGGTAATGTTGATGATGAGTGAGCCGAAAAGAGCCGCCGCTACAGCAAAAGCTGTAGGCCGGAACATCCTACCGCCGATACCTTCGATGGTCAGCAAAGGCAAAAATACAAAAATGATAATCAACGTAGCGGCAAAAAGGTAATTGCCGATTTCTTTGGCCCCCTGAGCGGTCAGGAGCAGGACATTGTTTTTCCCGGGGTCATTTTTGCTCCCGATATGTCGATAGATATTCTCTACCATGATCACGGAACCATTGGCCATTTTCCCGATGCCGATGGCCAACCCCCCCAATGCCATGACGGTTAACGCCACTCCAAAAAGATGCATAATGATGAGCGAAACAAAAATCGAAATTGGAATGGTGAGGGATGCAATCAGCGAAGCCCGACCGTTGGCCAGGAAGAAAAATATCAGCAATACGACCAGGAAACCGCCGATGAGCATGGAAATTTCCACATGCTTGATCGAACTTTCGATCAATTTGGATTGATCGTAGTATGGCGTAATGTCCACATTTTTCGGCAGATCTTTTTTAACCTCGTGGAGAAACTGTTTCACATGATCGATGGTGTTTAAGGTATTGCCGCCGTACTGTTTTTGAACGACGACGGATACCGCTTCTTTGCCATTATACCCGGCATCGCCGCGCCGGAATTTTCCCCCGGTTTTTATCTCGGTGACGTCTTTCACATAAACAGGGACATTATTCCTCGAAGTGATGACGGTATTGCAGATATGGTCGGTGGATTCGATTTTCCCGATACCTTTGATGAGCAATTCCTGGTTTTTTTTCAGGATCAAGCCCCCGGAAAAATTACGGTTACTGCCTTCGATCGCTTCTTTGACATCCTTGATGGCGATATCGTAATGTTTCATCATATTGGGTTTGAGGAAAACCTGGTATTGTTTGACAAAACCACCCAGGTTAATGACAAAGGAAACGCCTTCTACTCCTAATAAGCGGTAGCGAATCTGCCAATCGGAAATGGACCGTAATTCCAACGGCGAGGCCCCTTCCCCGGTAACGGCAAATTCGAATATTTCGCCCATACGGGAGGATACCGGCCCCAGGGTGGGGCGTGAGGTGCCGGTGGGTAACTCATCCAGCAGCAGGTCTAATTTCCCCATCACAATTTGCCGGGCCAGGTAGATATCCATCCCCCAATCAAATTCTATGGTCACCACCGATTCCCCGGTGGTGGATTCCGAGCGAACCCGGGTGACACCGGGTGTGCCGTTTAATAAACTCTCTAACGGAAAGGTAATGAGCCTCTCCACATCTTCGGCGGCCATGCCTTCGTTAGTGGTGATAATATTGACAATGGGGGCATTCAAATCCGGGTAAATATCCTTGGGCATTTGATGGTACACCACCATTCCCACCACGGAAATAAAAAATGCCAGTATACATACCAACAATCTATTTTTCAATGAAAAATCAATGATTTTATCGATCATAAATTACTCCTTATTCATATATTTATAAAAAATATCGCTGGACGACGCGGATAAAATTGCCTATCCGGTCTAGTGCACATGGGCTTGATGCAGGGTTTGCTCGTAGAGTTTGGATTTCAATTGATAGTTTCCTTCAACAACGACGGCTTCACCTACTCTCAATCCCTTTTTGATCTCGATATAACCGTTGAAAGCCGGTCCGATTTCGACCGCCTTGCAAATGAAGGAATCGGCTTCCCGGGTAAAAACGATTTTTTGATCGAGATTATCCAGGACCGCTTCGATAGGAACGGTTAGTGCTTTTTCCCGCCGCTCCAGGCGGATATCGATATCGGCAAACATCCCCGGTTTAAGCTTGAAATCTTTATTGGGTACAAGGGTCCTTACCGTAATGGTACGGGTTTCCGGGTGGACGATGTCGCCGATATAGGAAATCCGGCCCGAAAAGGTCTCTGATGGGTAAGCCGGCACCGCGATTTGCACTTCCTGGTGGAGTTTGATCTTTGCCAGGTCTTTTTCGTAGATTTCCGCATCGATGCACAGCCGGGAGGGGTCCAGCAGGATCATGATTTCCGTGGCGGGTTCGATCATGGAACCCGGGACCGCATCGATCCGGATGACCCTACCGTCGATAGGGGCATTAATGGTCACATAAGGGGTGATATTTTTGGCTTTGCTAAATTCCTGGATTTGGGTCCCGGGAAATCCCATTACCATGAGTTTCTTTTCAGCGGCCTCCAGGTTGGAGCCGGCGATTTCCAATTGCGCTTTGGTTTGCAGGAAATCTTTTTTAGCGCCGATATCTTTTGAAAACAATCGTTCTTCCCGCTCGAAATTTTGTTGGGCCAGTTGGAATTCGGTAAAGGCTTTTAAATATTCGGATCTGGCATTTCCAGTCGCCTCGCATTCCAGGGTGACCAGGGGGCTGCCGGATTTCACCCACTGTCCCAGGGAAACCTTGAGCTTGATAACCCGCCCGGGAAAGGCATACCCCACAATGGCTTTCCCATCGATGGGGGCCAGTACTTTTCCCATGGCTTTCAAGGTAGATTGAATGGGTTTCTCTTCAACTGTAACGGTCTCGATCCGCACCCGGCTTTTCTCTTTTTCCGAAAGCATAATAACAGTTTGTTCTTGCAGGGAGGTTTGACCGTGACGATGTCGATTCCTGTTGCCTTGCTGATGGTTATTATCCGCCTGTTGAGTTTGTTTCGGCCCGTTGTTGTTCCCGGCGCCGATCATCCCGCAAAAGACGAAAACAGTCAAATTTATACTTAAAATCGCTAACAAAAAAGATCTCTTGATCATTTGATGAACTCCTTTATCGTTAATACATGGTTTTCCCGGGGTTCCCCGGTATTTTGAATTATTCATGGTGTTCCTCACTTCGTTCCCGGTATACCGCCGGCTAAAGTTGTCCCCAGGGATTTTTCCAGTTCGGCAAGCGCCGCCTGGTAACTAAAAAGGGATTCGGCATAGGATTGTTTGAGGTCCGCCAGGGAGCGGCGGGCCTCCAATAATTCGATACTGCCGGTTTTTCCTTCCTGGAAACTGATCAGGGACATTTGATAGACCTGTTGGGCTTCATCCAGGACATCCTTTTCAAAAAATTCCACCTGGTTTTTAAGAGAAGTGGCGTTATAAAAGGCATTTTCAACATCCAGGGCAATGGCTAGTTCCTGGTGTTTGTACCGTTCTTGGGCAGCCGCCAGGTTGGCGTCGGCTTCGGCAATTTCGCCGTTTATTTTTTGCCAGAAGAAAAGGGGAACCTGGAACGAAAGCGCCACATCCCAGGTGTTCGGTTCGCCCAGGATGCGGTGCCGGGACACGCCCAGGGCGACGTCCGGTAGAAAACTGAGGAATCCTTGTTTTTTAACCAGGGATTCTTTCTTTATTGCCAGTTGTGCTTTTTTTAGTTCCGGGTGGGAAGCCTGGGCTTGAGCCAGGAGATTGGGTAGAGAGAACTCGATCAGCGGTCCTCGCAATTCTCCCTGGATATGAAGGGATTGCGTTTGATCACGCGCCAGCAAGAAATTGAGTTGGGCGCAGGCCAATTTAACCTGGTTCAGCGCAACTTCCAGTTGATTCCTGGCCCTGGCAACCTCCACTTTTGCCCGAAGCACCTCTAATTTTGCGACATCGCCGCCCTGGTATTTTTCCGTGGCGATGGTTAAAACATCGTTTGCCATTTCCAGGTTTTCTTTTGCATATTTTTGGATTTCCCGGTTCAGAAGGAGTTGATAGAAACTGCATTTGACATCATAGATAATTTCCAGGCGGACCAGGTCCATTTCGCAGCCGGTTCCGGCGGATTCTTGCCCGGCGATTTTTTTTCTTAGGGAGCGACGGCCCGGGAATTCGATTAACTGGTTAATCCCCAGGTAAGATTCCCCGGACGGTTTGAATAGTTTGGTTTGAAGATCCCAATCGAATGCGATTTCCGGTTGAGGAAATGCCGCGGCTTGCCGGACCCTGGCCCGGGAGGCGCGGAATTCCTGCCGCTGAGATTCATAAAGATGATTGTTTTTTAACGCCAACGAAATGCACTGATCCAGGTTCAACGTCTCTTCAGCATTGGTAAATTGTGAAACATAAAAACTAATACTTACAACGAAAATTGCAATCAAATATTTTGATTTCATTTGACCTCCGAAAATTTTAAATCGATAGATAGTACGAATAGGTTAAGCGGTTTGATTTATCGACTTTTTGGAGGCGCCCGGAGATGATAATGATAAAAGAAAGATGAAAAAGGGATTTTTTCAATAGAAAAGCAGAGGGAGTGAATTAAAATAAAAGTAATGGCAATCACCAGGAAATAAAGGATAGAGAGGGCAATGGTATTTTTTTGCCACTGGCAGATAGGGCATTGGTCTGTTTGCAGGGGATTGGTTTCCTGGTGAAAAAATTGAGATGATACAATCAACAAGGCGAAAAAGGCGATGAAATATACAAATAGAATCTTTTTTTTATCGTTAAACATTTATATTATTATATCAAAATTAAAGATACCTGTCAAAAAAAATTTGGACTTTCTTTGAACAGGCTAATTTAACCAGGAACCGGGAGTCGTTCCGCATATCAATGGCAATACACCGAACCTGAAAAATACATTCATATGAGAAGCAATAAAGTATTTCATTAATTCATGAAATACTTGACTTCTTTTTTTTCTTATTTTATAATCGATCCATGCTAAAAGATACCTTTTACCAGGAATATGCATTAATCTGCAAAACCATTGTCAACCCTACTCGATTGAAGATCATCGAAATTATCGGCGATCACAAGTTGAATGTAACGGAAATCCGAACTCACTTGAATATTTCCATGAGCAATCTCTCCAACCACCTGACGGCGCTTCACCGCATCGGCGTGGTGGGTAGAGAAAAAAAAGGTAATTTCATTTATTATTATCTTGCGGAGCCGCTGCTGCTGGAGGTAATGAAGACAATGAGAACGGTGGTTCACTCCGTTGCCTCCCGGCGGAACCGGATGATGATCGACAGCAACCTCGTGACCGTCGATAATGAAGCCGCGGCCACACCCGGAAATGAATAAAAAAAGAGGTCCACTGATTACACTGATTACACTGATTTTTTATTCTTTTTATAATCTGTGTCAATCTGTGAAATCTGTGGACGGTTCTTTTACAGGAGAAACTAATGGGAAAAGTGAGACAGCATTGGTTAATGGGCGCGGGGTTAACGGCGGTATTATTTGCTGTTCCCTTATGGCTCTTTTTACCCAGGTCCACGGCCCGGACGATCAAAGACCCCTGGGCCGGTATCATCAAAATACGTCCACACCTGGATCATGCGCCGTTTTTTAAGCAGGCGTTTAATGCGCCCCAAGACGTGACAAAAGCGTGCCTGGAGTGCCACCCCACCGCGGCGGCGGATGTGATGAAAACCGCCCACTGGAAATGGGAAGGCGACCCGGTCTATGTCTATGGACACAGCGAACCGATGAAAATCGGTAAGAAAAACCTGCTGAATAATTTCTGCATCGGCATCAGGGGAAATTGGGCCAATTGCACGGCCTGCCATGCCGGGTACGGTTGGGGAGACGATACCTTTGATTTTACTAACGCGCAAAACGTGGACTGTATAATCTGCCATGACTGGTCGGGAACCTATGTCAAAGGCGATAAGGGATTTCCCCAAAAAGGCGTAGACCTGGCAATGGTGGCCGGGAGCGTGGGCTATCCCAGGCGGGACAACTGCGGCATTTGCCACATCTACGGCGGCGGGGGCATGGGCGTCAAACACGGCGACCTGGACAATACCCTGGTCAACCCCACCGAAGCTGTCGATGTCCATATGGGCAAACATCATTTGCTGTGCATCGATTGTCATAAAACTCAACAACACGATATCAGGGGGAAAGCTTATTCGGTCAGCGTGAACCATGAAAACGGCATTAATTGCACGGATTGCCATGAAGAAACCACCCATAAAGACCGCCGCATCGATACCCACCTGTCCGGTATTGCCTGCCAGACCTGCCATATCCCGACCTACGCCCGGAAAGCCCCTACCAAAATGGATTGGGACTGGTCCAAGGCCGGGGACCTTTCCAGGCAGGAAGATACCCATCATTACTTGAAAATCAAAGGGGAATTTATTTACGATAAAAACGTGGTTCCCGAATATGCCTGGTTCAACCTCAAGTCCTATCGCTACATCCTGGGTGATGTTATTAAGCCGGAGGAAGAGACGTTTTTGAATAAACCCATGGGCGACATTACGGATAAAAATGCCAGGATATGGCCTTTTCGAGTTCACCGGGCCAAACAACCCTTTGATAAAGTGCACAATTACTCGCTGCCGCCGGTCACCGCCGGGGAAGGGGGGTTCTGGTCCGAATTCGATTGGGACCAGGCGCTAAGGCTGGGTGCGGAAATTTCCCATATCCCCTACAGCGGTCAATACGGATTCGCCGAGACCCATATGCAGTGGCCGCTGTCCCATATGGTTTCACCATCACACCAGGCGCTCCAGTGTTCCGATTGCCATGGAGAAAAATCCCGCCTGGATTGGAAAGCCCTGGGCTATGACGGCGACCCGGAAAAATTCGGCGCCAGGAAAGCAACGGGAGGCAAATGATGAAAACATTTCATATTCCAACAGTAGTTCTTATTATCCTGATTTCTATGGCGGGCCTGGTCATGGGTTCAGAACCCCCTGCCCCGGAACCAAACCAGGTAATGCATCCTAAAATTTCCCTCCTGGATAAAGAGGGGAAGGTTATAACGGATGGAAACGGGATTATCTCCACGGAACGTACCTGCGGCCAGTGTCATGATTACCAATATATCAATAAACATAATAATCATATCACGCCCCTGGTCAAAGCGGATTGCACGGCTTGCCATCTTAAGGAAAGCCAGGTCGGGAAGGACTATACCGCGGTTCATTTGCGCATTCAATTACCCGGCGATGAAAATTGCGCCCAGTGTCACGGCCTGGTTCATACCGGTGCAGACCCCCTGGTTATCCCGGCCGATTACGAGGAAACCCCGGTTTATAAGGAAGGAAAGAAGTATTATGATTTTAGCCAACATACCGGCGTGATCTTAAGCGCACAAAACCTGGCCAATTCCGCGCTGAATCTTAAAAATAAAAAAGAACTGCATTTTCCCTGGGACGTACATTCTCACAGGCAATTGAATTGCATTTCCTGTCATTTTATCGGTAATGATCCCCGTTTTTGTGGAAATATCCCCCCTTCGCTGGATCACCTTATTATAGACCCCCGAAAGGTCAAATCCCCGGGTGAAATTTTAAAACGGCCGGATCATAATCTTAAATTTACTTCCTGTACCTGTTGCCATAATCCTTTGAAAGTTCATAAGAATTTTCCCTATAAAAAGAGGCACATGGAAGCTTTAAGCTGCGAATCCTGTCATGTTGCGGAGGTTTACGGGCCGGCGCTCCGGGCGATAGACCGGACCGTGGTCAAAGCCGACGGCACGCCCAGGATCGAATACCGTGGGGTGGATGAAGCCAAAAGCCACGGTTCTTCCATCAACACCATGTATTTTGAAGGTTTCCGGCCCTTTCTTTTTCCCCATGTTTACAAACCGCGAACAATAAACGCCAATCCCATTGATACAACGCCAATCCCACAATATAAAATATCGCCCTTCAACCTGGTCACCGAATGGTACTGGAAGTCCGGGACCACCGGGCAACCTGCACCGGATTCCCTTGTACAAAAAGCGTACCGTGGCGATTCACCCGACGGATTTGCGGGTGATATCGTTAAAGCTTTTGATGCGGATAAAAATGGGGCCATCGATGCCAACGAACTGGCGCTGGATTCCCAGGAAAAGATCCAATTGATCCGGGAAAAACTAATGACCCTTGGCGTCG